>NZXB01000073.1 GCA_002701765.1 Porticoccaceae bacterium | reverse complement strand
TTATGAGTTTTGGACACCACGACTCGACCTTTCCACCATGCGAAATCACGCCATTGTAGATTATGTCCGATAGCTCTATATATCCGCAATGCAATAAGAATGGCAAAACGACATTTGAATGGCAACAAGTGAATGCCTAGTTTTGCGCTATCATAATAGCTTTCGGCAAGGTGAAGCAGTTTCTTGACCGCCATAGCTATGTTTTCTTTTACCTCGGGTGATGCATCTTTCAAACTTTCGGGAGATAATTCTGTCTCGCTAAGACTCGTCCACTCGCTTGGTATATACCGTCGCCCCATTGTCGCATCTTCAAGAACATCGCGGGCGATATTTGTAAGCTGCATAGCAATCCCAAGATCGATCGCAAAGCTCTCCGCACGGGCGTGTTTGCAATTTAGAATGCTGCACATCATGAGACCAACAGTCCCAGCAACGGCATGGCTGTATCGGAGTAGCTCTGTCGTGTTGCGGAATCTTGCGGGAGTCTGATCGGCGAGCATTCCATCAATGAGTTCTCTTGCAGCGACCAAAGGGATATTATTTTCTTTCGCCAATTGTATGAATTTGTCTACCTCTAAATCGCCACTCTTTTCTCCAATCTCAAGATTTTTTCTGATGATGGTCAACTCTCGGGCTTTTTCTTTCTTGTCCCCATCAGCTAAGTCGTCAACAAATCGGCAGAATTGGTATAGTTTCGCAGCATTCAACGCCAACTTTTTTCCCAAAAAGAAACTGGCCCAATAAAAAGATTTACCGTGCTTTGCGAGGGTTGCTTTTGCCGGCTCGTCATTCATTACTTATCCGCCAGAGCCCACCTCAGAGCCAGTCAGAAGTTCTTCCACTACTTTTGCTGAGCTTACCACTCCAGGTAAACCTGCTCCGGGATGAGTTCCAGCGCCGGCAAAGTAGAGGTTGCTGATTGAACGATCGCGGTTATGATAACGAAAATAGGCTGACTGAGTCAGCCTGGGAGCAATAGAAAAACCTGCTCCGTATAATGAACGATAGTCATTTTTGAAATCTTCAGGGGTCATCCAAAACATCTGATCGATCACCAATGGCAACTCGGGGAGTATCGTGTTGTCTAATGCGGTCACTATTTTATCTGCCAACTCTGGCCCCATGGTATCCCAGTCAACTTGGCCTTCTAAATTTGGAACTGGGCAAAGCACATAAAATGATTCGCAGTTTTGAGGGGCAAAGCTTTTATCGGTCGCTGTGGGTCGATGCAGGTATAGCGAGAAATCGTCAGCAAGATGTTTTCTGTTAAAAATATCGGCCAAATGCTCTCGAAATCTAGGACCCATCCAAATTGTGTGATGTGCAACGTTTGGATAGAGCTTCTTAGTTCCAAAGTAAAGAACATATAAACCCATAGAATAATGTTTCTTCATCCCTGGTATTATGCTGGCCAACCTCGGAGGAGGTCTGTCAAGTAGTTGTTCGTGGCAAATAGCGGGATCGCCTGCAAATACAACTAAGTCCGAATTAATCTGGACACCGTTAGATAAAAGGACACCGCTGGCGAGATTCTTGTCGAGGATTATTTTTTGGACATCCGCGCTATTACGAATTTCAATGCCCTGACGAAGCATCAGATGTCTCAGCTCTTCGACTAGCTTTCCTGTCCCGCCCATGCAAAAGAAGATGCCCCATCGGCGCTCAAGATAATGGATTAAAGAGTAGATTGATGTTGTGTTGAATGGATTCCCTCCAACCAGCAAAGGATGAATAGAGAATGCTTGCCTCATCAGTGGATGCGAAAGATAAGAGTTTACCATTTCTGCTACAGTTCGGTAGCACTTCAGATATATGAGCGCCGGAACCTGCTGTACCATATCCCATATCCGGGTAAACGGTCGGTGCACAAGTTTTTTGAATCCTATGTCATAGATTTTTTTTGATTGTGCTAGCAGTTTGATGTAGCCATCGGCGTCTTGCGAACTAAAGCGTCGTATTTCGGTAAGTGTGTCGTCTATAGAGGCCTTGTAGTCGAATTGGCTCCCATCAGAAAAATGAAAGCGATAAAATGGATCTAATGGCACAAATTCTAGATGATCGCTGAGATTCTCTCCGAAAAGTTCAAATAGTTCCTCGAACAGGAAGGGAGCGGTTATAACGGTAGGACCAGCATCATGCCGATAACCGCCTCGCTCAAAAACCTGAGCCCTGCCGCCAATTTTTTCAAGGCGTTCCAATAACGTTACTTGGAAACCGAGTGCCCGCAATCTGAGTGCGGTCGCAATACCGGCGAATCCTGATCCGATAATTACTGCGTGACGACTATCTATAGGAATCTTTTCTTTGGTCAAGCAATTTGCCCTTGACGTTTAACTACAATGTTTTGTTTAACGGAGGAAACGAGCTGTGTTGAAATGCCATACAAAGGGTAGGGGGTTGCTCGGATCAACACGGAAGCTTCCTCAAGCCAAAGGTCAATGAGTTCATTTGTTCGGCAAATCGCTGCGCTGGCTGCTATACGAGTTTGCCAGTGTCTCACACGAGAAATATCATTTGAGCCGAACCAGTTAAGGAAACCGTCATTTTGCATGCATTTGTCGATGAAAAGTGTAATGACTAAGTTCGGCTTGCGCCCATGCAGGTCGTTTGAGCGTTGGTCTGAAAAGATGAGATCATCAATATCATTCCTTGCTTGATAAACTAGTCCACATAGAGTTATTAATCGTTCCAGAGACGTTAAATCCTCGTTTAAGTCGGCGGCAATCGTGGCTCCTTTGATTGGTGCTATCAACAAGGGCGCAGTTTTTCCGGCGGCAATGCGTTTCCAGGTTCGAATTGGCGCATGCGTTCGTTGGGTTAGATCGGATGTCTGACCATGACAAGTATCTTGCATTGATTTGGCCAAAAGGGCTACTAGCTTAGCACTGTGTTGACGGTTTCGAGCACTGAGTTCGAAGGATTTCGCTACCATCCAGTCACCTAAGCATAAGGCTACATCGGAGCCAAAGTACTGGTTTATGCTCTGCTGGCCTCTTCTATGCGTACTTGAGTCGCTGATGTCATCATGAATAAGTGAAGCATTATGGAGAAGTTCACATGCAGCAGCCCAATGAAGACTGTCTTCTTCTGGTAACTCAAGTGCTTTTCCGCTCGAGAATGCTAGCTGAGCTCTAAATGCCTTTCCCGAGGTTCGAAAGTGATAACTCGCAGCCTGAGCTAGACCACTATCAAGACGCGGCAATTCTCTTTGAAAGAGCGTATAGAGCTTGTTTAAGAGATCTGCGTTACTGTTTTTTTTTATTGAAGCCACTATCAGTAACCTTCATCCTGGCGTTTATGCGAAGACCATTTAGTATGGCAATCACGCATTATTTAACCAAGCCTAGACAAAAAGAGCCAGCTCGGGGCTGGCTCTTTCGTTAATACCTAGGCGTTTAATTTATGCTTCTGACGAATCAGCGACTGCCGCGGCCCAGATAAACATGCCGAAGCCAATCTTATTGACCAAATCTGCCAAGTTGTATACCAGATTGAGGCTGTCTGCACTCACTGCGCCGTTTAAATAGCCCAGGAAGTAGCCGAGAGGATAGATAGCCCAACCCACCGATACGATTAACTTCATACCATTATAGGCGCTTTGGCAACTCTCATTGGCACTGGCTGCATTAATTTGCCCTGCCTCACCGGAGAAGACTTCATATAGAATGTATCCCCAACCTGCGAGCCCGATAACAAAGCAGATAGTGGCGTCTGCTAAACCAGCTTCGCCCATAAAACCAGCGATAAGCATGACCAGCGTGCCGATTAAGAGCCGCCAGAATACGCCAGCGGCAACTACGGTAATTGCAGCCAAAATTAGATAGAACTCGATCATCTGCAGCGGAACGGTGAGCAGCCAATCTATATATCTGTAGACAGTCGGCGTTTCACCAGTGTTAACCCATACACCACGCATATAGAAGTAGTGAACTGCAGCTATTAATTGAATAAGACCAGCCACTGTGAGTGAGGTTTTCCACTTTCCTGCGACGCGATCGCGCTCTATGAAGAAGAAGACCGCCGCGGCCACCATTGCCATCGAAATCAACCAGAAAGTAATACCAACGGTATCCGTCGTTTGTAAATTACTCATAACTTTAATCCCATTTTCAAGAATTTATTATTTGCAAGGCAACCAAAACTAGCAGTGCTAATCGGCGCCTCAGACCCAAGCTAGCCTCTAAAAATTTGGCAAGAGACCTTCAGCATTTCTTAATTTAGCCTGTATTTGTAAAAAGTGCAAATATCTTTATCAATTTTTCGCTTGGGTAACAAAATTTTTCTCCACTTATGACGATTGTAGCAATGACGGTTTTGCTTGCACTTTAATGTGCCACAGTTTGAAGTAAGGTTTTCACTTCACCGAACAAGCTGTAGGTAAACATCACTAGTATTTTAATCTCTGAAGAAAGGATTTGGCGATGAGTGCTTCTCGCTCTAAGATAACGGGCTAAGAAGTGAGCGGAAGGAATTGGAGTGATGCATTTTTTTTATTTAATTCCATTATTTTTCTCCTATGCTTGTTGGGGGGATTTTAATGGCTCGACTAATCTCGATACTTTTCCNAAGGACGATTGGGCNGTCAGGACTCCTTCAGAAATANATATTGANGGAACAAAANTTACTAAGTTGTTTGAACTTGCGTTTGAGGATCCNGCAACTCAGGCAGTTGTGCTCATTAAGGATGGNTATTTGATTGGCGAGCGTTANGCAGAAGGTTTTGATGAGCAGAGTTTTGGAACGAGCTGGTCTATGGCCAAGAGTATTTACGCGGCCTTAATTGGNATATCCATAGATCGAGGAGAAATAAATAGCTTGGATGATCCAGTCGCGAAATATGTCAATGCCTTTGCAGACGCACGNAGGGATATCACGATTCGTGATTTACTTGACATGACNAGTGGGCTCGATTTTCCAGAGCATGANCANGAAACAATGTTTTTTCAGAATGATCATTTACAGTATGCTTTGGAAGTAGGNATCTCGAAGGAACCAGGTNTGGTTTTTGAGTACAACAATGTTAANTCNATGTTAATNGGTGAGATACTTTTGCAGGCAACTGGNAAAGNAGCCGATGANTTGCTTGAGGAGAGAATATTTAAGAAACTAAACATTGACAAATATTCAATTTGGCGAGACTCAGTAGGCAATGTTATGTCTTATTGTTGTATCGACATGTCTGCCAGAGACTTCTCGCGATTTGGTTTGCTTTTNGCCCGCGATGGTAGTTGGGAAAACGAACAGATCGTATCCAAAGCTTTTGTTGATGAAACATTCACGCAAATATGGAGTGAGATTCCTAGTAACACGATCAACCAACAGCGCGGTTATGGGATGCATTGGTGGATATCAAGAAACAATAAAGATGCCGTTATTTTCAATGCAAGCGGAAAATTCGGGCAATACATTTTCGTTGATCGCGAGCGCGATATTGTATTTACCCGTATTACAAGATATTACGCTACAGGAGCTAATGTGCAGGACTGGGGGAGGTTGAAACTTATTTCCTGGATTGAGGACGTTNCNCTGTTTAGGAAAATTGCTGAGTTTCTGGCGAAAACTGGGCTGGTAAATGCCNANACCGATATCGCTACCCCTATTACGTATGAAGANGGGGTTTCGAAAGAGTTCTTTTTGAATTATGACTCAATTATTGATGCTCTTATTGAAGTCAGTTCTAAGGCAAACTAATAGGGAGCATTCCCNTTTTGGCATTTNGNGCATCGTTTTTCGAGGGGGCTNCTTGACGCAAACCGCCCATTGGTTTAAAAACCGGTTTTTCAACATAACGGGGTAGCTCGATGAGTGCGAGTGATTCAGTTCAAGATGAGCCTGAATATGAGGCTTCCAGACATTTTAACCCTGCTTTTATAGCGCTTGGTTATTTTGGNCTAGTGCCATTCCTCATGGCTCTTATAGTTATAGTTTCTGGTGAGAATAAGTTTGGATTCCTGCCGGGTGATTTTGTTGTTGTCGACCCTCAGATTTTCTTTGTGACATATAGCATCGCCATTCTGAGCTTTTTGGCCGGCACATTGTGGCAGCAGCAGTTTTTTTCCCCGCACGGTTGCANACAGAATCTGGTNTTGAGCAATGCGGTTGTGGTGACCGCATGGGTAGCCTTGGTCGCAGCACTTGCGAGTAAAGCCTGGATTCAAGCCGCTGTAACTACCAATATGTTAGGTTTCCTTTTTTTGTTGGCGCGCGAGAGAAAAACGATGGTTTTTGATCCGAGCTATAGAAGGATGCGNCATCAACTAACATGCCTTGTGGCTTTGATGCATTTTTTACTACTTATGCACCTCCGCTCAAGCCATTGATCTGGGTTTGGTGAGACGCGCGCGCGAGCATGCTTGGGGTATTCAAGTAACACATGATAAATTTTTCGATTGCCAATTTTCCTAGTCAGCGAAATTGATTTTACATTGATGAATCTGCGAGGTGGCAGGCGTGAAGTCCAGTTTAAATTTGCAGGAGTAAAATAAGTAATGCTTATAGTCAGGGATCCTTGATGTAAATATGCTCAAACCGGATAAAAATTGTGCGTTAGTTGTTGGCGCGAGCGGGGGCATAGGCAGCGCTCTCGTGACTGCTTTGCTATCTGAAGGAAAGGTGAATCACGTCCTTGCTGCAAGCGGTAGCGATATGGCAGCGGAAAGTACCATTAGCTCCTCCGACGTGACATGGTTACCATACCATTACAACGAATCAAGCATAACTGGTGTCGTTNAGCAACTCAGTGATTTGGGGGCCAGCATTACCCGTGTTTGCATATGTAATGGAATTTTGCACGGGAAAAACTTGCGTCCAGAAAAACGTTTGGAGGATTTAAACAGTGAGTCGTTACAAACGCTTTTTTACGCTAATTCAATCCTTCCAATATTGTGGCTAAAGGCTCTAAGGGGTCTTTGCAACGGCGATGGAAGGTGTTGCATTGCCGTATTATCAGCCAGAGTGGGGAGTATATCGGATAATCGGTTGGGGGGATGGTATGGTTACCGGTCCTCTAAGGCCGCGCTCAATATGTTGCTCAAGACTGCAGCGGTCGAATACGCGAGACGAAATAAAAACGTGAAGTTGATTTCTTTTCATCCTGGGACCACTGACACTGATCTTTCAAAGCCTTTTCAGTCAGCTGTTCGGGGGAAAAAACTTTTCACTCCTGAGTTTGTTGCGTCGAAACTTCTAGAGATAATGGATACTGCAGACGTCGATGGAGAGCTATCTTTTTTAGACTGGGAAGGCAAGAAGGTAGACTGGTGACTTGATTCTTTCTTCACTNGGCAGGGTTAGAATATAGCACCGCACAAATACAGGTGCTAACGAATAGTATTAGANGGCAGTACTGCTTGTGAGCGCTGCTCTGACTAATTTTAGTAGTTAATNACATGGACACTATATCAATGTTTAAAAACCAACCTTCACTGCAAATGCTGGATCAAGAAATATTNGATGTGATCTCTTACGAGAATCGTCGTCAGGAGCAGCACATCGAACTCATCGCCTCTGAAAACTATGCCAGTCCAGCAGTTATGGCAGTTCAGGGCGGACAATTGACAAATAAGTACGCAGAAGGGTATCCCCAGAAGCGATATTATGGGGGTTGTGAGTTTGTCGATCAAGCCGAGCAGCTGGCCATCGACCGTGTTAAGACTCTATATGGCGCTTGCTACGCGAATGTCCAGCCTCATTCCGGGTCACAGGCCAACAGCGCCGTATTCCTTGCGCTTCTTAATGCAGGCGACACTCTTCTCGGCATGAGCTTGGCGGATGGGGGTCATTTAACCCATGGCGCCAAACCCAATTTTTCCGGAAAGCTATACAACGCTGTGCAATATGGGCTCAATTCGGACTCGGGATTGATTGATTATGATCAAATTGAGGACTTAGCAAAGAAACATCGACCTCGCATGCTGATAGCCGGGTTTTCAGCCTATTCAGGTATATTAAATTGGGAAAATTTTCGCACTATAGCTGACTTGATAGGCGCGTATTTATTGGTTGATATGGCACATGTATCGGGCTTGATTGCAGCTGGAGTTTATCCTAATCCACTTCCGCATGCGCACGTGGTAACCTCCACGACCCACAAGACCCTCCGTGGGCCCAGAGGTGGCATCATTCTTACGGATCATGAGGACATAGCTAAGAAATGCAATTCGGCTATTTTCCCNGGAATTCAAGGCGGCCCATTATGCCATGTGATCGCTGCGAAGGCTGTAGCATTTAAAGAGGCTGCGTCTGGAGAATTTGTTACCTATCAAAAACAGGTGGTAAAAAACGCTAAAGTGATGGCAGAAACCTTCTTGGATCGTGGAGTTGATGTGGTATCTGGCGGCACCGAAAATCACCTTATGTTGGTGAGCCTAATCGGAAAAAAATTCACGGGCAAAGATGCCGATGAGGCGCTTGGCCTAGCAAATATTACCGTCAACAAGAATGCGGTGCCGAATGATCCGCGTTCGCCTTTTGTAACCTCCGGTTTGCGTTTGGGAACCCCAGCGATTACCACAAGAGGTTTTGGTGAGAAAGAGGTAGTTATTTTAACTCACTGGATTTGTGATGTGCTCGACGGTCTTCAAAATGATTCTGCACATAATATTGTTCCAGAAGTCAAAAACAAAGTGCTAGATATCTGTGAGCGCTTTCCAGTATACATTTAGTATTGTTAGACTAGCTTAAAAAATTTGAAGCTTAATCGAGCGGTTTGCAGCGCCTTCGGTTATTGTGACTTTCTGCTTGTGATAAACTTGCAAACTCTTTAACAGGCTGATGACTTCCGATGTATTGCCCATTTTGCTCTGCGTTTGACACGCGCGTAATAGATTCACGGTTAGTTGCTGATGGTGGTCAGGTTAGACGGCGGAGGGAATGTGCTGAATGCAACGAACGTTTTACGACTTATGAGTTGGCGGAATTAGTGATGCCGCGGGTGATAAAGAGCGATGGAACGCGTGAGCCGTTTAACGATGAAAAATTACGTGCTGGATTGGCGCGAGCCCTCGAGAAACGACCTGTGGCTGTTGAACGAATAGAGGGAGCCGTAGCCCAAATTCAAAATTTCCTTAGAGGCAATGGCGAACGTGAAGTTCAATCAAGGGAAATCGGAGAAGCTGTTATGAAGCAATTAAGAGATTTGGACGAGGTCGCTTATGTGAGGTTCGCTTCCGTTTATCGCAGTTTTCAGGACATTAGCGAATTCCAGGAAGAGCTTAACAGAATGAAGAGTGATGAGCCGGTNTCGGGTTAATGGTAAAAGGATTGAACGATCATCAANAGATCATGTCCAGAGCTCTTGAACTAGCCAAGAACGGTATATTTACTGTCAGCCCTAACCCTATGGTGGGATGTGTGGTGGTTGGTGATAACAGGGTGGTCGGGGAAGGTTGGCATGTGCAAGCTGGAGGCGATCACGCCGAAATTGCAGCTCTGCGTCAGGCTGGAGATAGGGCATTAGGCGCACGCGCTTACGTTACCCTTGAACCCTGCGTCCATCAGGGTAGAACAGGTCCATGTGTTGATGCAATTATAAAGTCAGGTTTGAGTCACGTGATTGTGGCCTGCAGGGATCCTAACCCTGAAGTGGCTGGTGCGGGTATCACTGCGCTGCGCGNAGCAGGGATCGAGGTCACAGTCGGCATATTGGAAAAGCAGGCTCGAGAGTTAAATCGTGGCTTCATCAAGCGACATGAGCGAGGGATGCCATGGGTTACAATTAAGGTTGCTACAAGCTTGGATGGTCGTACCGCCATGTCCAGTGGAGAAAGTAAGTGGATAACATCTCCCCCAGCGAGAACTGATGTTCAAAAGTTGAGGGCCAAAAGTTGCGCTGTCATTACAGGTATAGGCACTCAACAACTAGATAACCCATCACTGGATGTCAGGCTGGATTGGCAGCAATTGGGTATGTCTGAAGCTTTGATAGATTTGCCAATAAGGCAGCCTTTGCGTGTGGTAATCGATAGTAAATGTCAAATTGAAGCCAGCGCGAGGATTTTAAAGCGACCGGGCCCCGCATTGATAGCGATCACCGACGGTGCTTCCCAGAGACAACGAGCCAATGTGTTACGATCTGATCGGATTGAAACACATTTCTTTCCTTCGAAAAATGGAAGAGTTGATTTGGAGAGTTTGTTGGGNCATCTTGCTGAGCGCGGGTGCAATAGTGTCATGGTGGAAGCTGGAGCGATTCTTGGTGGCGCGTTTGTGCAACAAGGTTTGCTGGATGAGATTATATGGTATTGTGCACCTAAATTATTTGGCAGCAGCGCTCGTCCAATGTTTGATCTGCCCATAGAAACAATAGATGCGCATCTTGCGCTTACGGTAGAAGACATGTGCAAAATCGGTGAGGACATTCGTATAACTTTGCGGCCTGATCACGATTATTAATTGATCAAAGCTAACTGGATGTTCTTTGAGCGNATGNGCGTTATTTGAGGGGATTGAAGATGTTTACAGGAATTGTAAGATCGATTGGTAAGGTGGCTTTGCTTGAGCGATGTGGCGGTGATGTAAGGCTCACCATCAGCTGCGATGATCTTGGTTTAGATGACATAGAGCTTGGCGATAGTATCGCTTGCAGCGGGCCGTGCTTAACCGTCGTCGAGAAGANTAANNNCANTTTCTCAGTTGATGTGTCTCTNGAGACTCTGGGGCTNACGACNATTGGAGCNTTGGAAAGAAGGNGATNNTGTAAACNTNGAAAAAGCNATGATGGCGACNGATCGCTTTGGGGGACACATCGTTTCTGGACACGTTGATGGTATTGGTGAGGTTACTGAAAGATCCAGTGATGCACGGTCAGAATTTTTGAAAATAAAGGCCCCAAAAAACTTACTGAAGTATATTTCNGTCAAAGGATCAATTACCGTTGACGGCACAAGCCTGACAATTAATGGCGTCAGTGATAGCGAATTTGATCTCAATATCATACCCCAGACGCTCAGCCATACAGTAATTAACGGGTATAAGGTTGGCACGAGAGTCAATCTCGAAGTAGATCTAATAGCCCGATATCTAGAAAAATTAGTTTCAGCACAACAAAATTAAAGATTCGGAAAATAAAGAAGCGTTTATGAATTTTGACAAAATAGAGGCTCTTGTCGACGATATTCGACAGGGCAAGATGGTAATCCTCGTCGATGATGAGAACCGTGAGAATGAGGGCGACCTAATCATGGCGGCCCCGATGGTTAGTCCTGAGGATATTAATTTTATGGCCACTCATGCAAGGGGTTTGATCTGTCTCACTATCACTGAAGATCGCTGCAGACAGCTTGATCTAGGGATGATGGTTGAGAGCAATGGCGCCAAGCACGAAACGCCNTTTACNCTCTCNATCGAGGCAGCAAGAGGTGTGACTACCGGCATCTCGGCGGCAGACCGAGCACATACAATTAAAGTTGCCGTAAGTAGTAATGCTCGGCCTAAAGATCTTGTTCAACCCGGACATATTTTTCCGTTNAAAGCTCAACCTGGTGGTGTGTTAAGCAGGGCTGGGCACACTGAAGCGGGCTGCGATCTTGCACGATTGGCTGGCTTGGAACCCGCTGCGGTTATCGTCGAAATTATGAACTCGNACGGAACAATGGCGCGCCGCGATGACCTNGAGAAGTTTGCTCACCAACACGAATTGAAAATAGGAACGATCGCTGACCTTATCCATTATCGGCTCGTAACAGAGAAGACGACTTTCTGTTTAAGTGAAAGATTAGTTGANACACGTTATGGCAGTTTTCTTTTGAAAACCTATCTGGACAACGCTCGCCATGAAAAACATTTTGCACTCATTATGGGCGATGTTGAGGGAGAAACTCCGCCATTAGTTAGAGTGCATCACAACAGGTCGGCGCGAGATCTTTTGGCAATAGAAAATCCGGGAGATCTAAAGTCTTGGTCTTTTCATAGTTCGATGGAGCGCATTTCGGCTGAAGGGCGAGGAGTGCTGGTTCTTTTGTACAATGCGGAGACGGCCGACGATGTTGATGCCGCAATCGAAAGGTCATTGATGCCCTCGGACACTGCTCCTCAATCCGTTGGAGAGGTGGTTTACCGAGAGCTAGGAACTGGATCGCAAATATTGAGAGATCTTGGCATTCATAGAATGCGGTTGATGAGTCCAGCATTCAAGTTTACAGGGATTTCTGGCTTCGACCTCGAAGTCACTGAATACGTTACTTATGATTCTCGAGGTACTNGCACGTGAGCGGATATAGGCCAGCCTTTAGCTTTGACACCTTAGAGACGAAAAAGTTTTCTATAGTTGCGGCCCGCTGGAATAGTCAGATTATGGAGCGTTTAGTTGGTGGGGCACTAAGTGCATTCGACCAGCACGGTGTTAACGGCTCCTCAATAAGTGTTTTCAGGGTGCCTGGAGCCTTCGAATTGGGACTGGCCTGTCAAGAAGTTGCGAGGACTGAGAAATTTGATGCAGTTATCGCGTTGGGTTGTGTTATCAGAGGAGATACACCGCATTTTGATTACATATGTGCTGAGACCGCGAGAGGTCTCGGTCAAATAGCCCTTCAAGAAGCTATTCCTGTGGCATTCGGAGTACTAACAGTGGATAACCTCGATCAGGCGCTGGAACGATCAGATGAAAACTCGCAGAATAAAGGACGGGAGGCGGTATTGACAGTGATCGAAACGCTCCAAACGCTGGAAAAAATCAGGGATGTTAGGTAAGTGGAATCTTTACGAGCACGGCAAAAAGCGCGACGTCTGCTTGTTCAGGCGCTCTACTCATGGGAGGTTGGAGGTATTGACGTTACAGCTATAGAATCNCATTTTNTCGCGACAAATGATATGGAAAAAGTTGATACAGATTTNTTTCATGATGTTCTNTTCGGCGTNGCTNCCCATTNGATAGAGATTGACCAAACTTTTGAACCTTATTTGGACCGAACCCATGAGCAGCTTGACCCGGTCTCTCGGGCAGTATTGAGGTTGTCCACTTTTGAGATGCTATACAGTATTCAGGTGCCTTATAGGGTAGTGATAAATGAAGCGGTCAATTTGGCAAAAACTTTTGGTCCTGAGGATGCTTTTAAATTTATTAATGGCGTGCTCGATAANGTGGCAGTCAATAGTCGCTCACTAGAGGTGGCTGATTGATAGTGAAGTGATAGACTCCGAGTTNAAATCATCATCTACGATTGGAGAGTTTGATCTCATACAAAGGTATTTTTGCGGCCTAACTTCTCAGCACGGAGTGGAGTTGGGCATTGGTGATGATGCCGCAGTTATATCACTTGAAGAGCTATCACNGGGTAGGTTGGTAGTGTCCATGGATGGCTTGGTGGGTGATGTTCACTTTCCGCTTCATTCATCCGGGTATGATATNGCTCGTCGGGCTCTTTGCGTGAACCTGAGCGATATGGCAGCTATGGGCGCGACTCCTCGATGGTTTACTTTGTCACTAAACTTACCCGAGCATCTGGCGGTGGATGATTGGCTTGCCGATTTCAGCAAAGGTTTAGGTGAAATTGCTAATCCCCACAATTGTGCGTTGATCGGTGGTGATGTTTCAAGGGGCAATTTAGCCCTAACTATAACAATTATTGGTGAAGTTCCAGCGGATCAAGCGCTTACTCGAAAAGGTGCTAGTCCAGGAGACTATATATATGTGACTGGCACATTGGGAGATGGCGCGGCTGCCTTACGGCTTGTTTCTGGCGCGTCGGGGGATCTTGTGGATCGAAGATTATACGAACATTTCTATGCCCCCAAGCCTCGTATCGAGGAAGGTTTGATACTGCGTGGGATTGCCAGCGCGTGCATTGATATATCAGACGGACTCCTGTCCGATCTGTCACACATTTGCGCAAAAAGTGAAGTTGGTGCAGACATTAACTTGTCCTGTCTGCCGGTCCATTCTGGTCTGAAAACTAATTATTCCAATTGTTTTTTGGAATGGGCGCTGTCTGGGGGTGACGATTATGAGCTTTGCTTCACAGTGCCCAGTGAACGTGTGGCTCAGATTGACAGCCTAGTGCAGCAAGGGCGGATTGATGCAACGTTCATCGGAGAAATTATTGCAGGTAAGGACATCGCTTTGATCAGTGAGGCGGGAAGAAAATTGCTCGATAAGCGCGTTGGCAAGTATCGAGGATATAATCATTTTGTCTAGGGCCCCCCAATTCAAACAATTGTTGCTCTCTCCAACTTTGCTACTCGCCTTCGGGTTTGGTAGTGGGCTAGTAAAAAAAGCGCCAGGCACGTTTGGTACGTTGGCGGCTATTCCTATCTGGTACATGATGAGCAACCTGAACCTACTCTATTATGTGGTCATTATTTATGTGGCAACCGTAATAGGCATTTTTGTCTGCGAAAAGGCCTCCACTGAGCTTGGAGTACATGACCATGGAGGAATTGTTTGGGACGAGTTTGTTGGCTTTTGGATTGCGATGTGTCCTGCGTCACCCAGCATTACCAATCTTCTAGTTGGCTTTATCCTTTTCAGAGTGCTTGATATTTTTAAACCATGGCCTATCAGTTGGTTTGACAACAATATTCGCGGTGGGTTTGGGATCATGATTGATGATATTGTTGCCGGCGCAGTCACTGCATTATTGATGGCAATACTTAGGAATTTGGGGTTTCTATGAGTGGAGATCAATGGATCGTCANTTTTNCCTCGTAAAAATTCATATTCTCTGAAAAACTTTGTTTTGGCGGCTACAATAGTCGTNTTAGCTAAGCTTTGAATTTGGAGCAGATTTGTGGCCCTTCGTTATATAGAGTCTTCGCGTTTACCCACCCGCTGGGGCACCTTTGACATTCACGGATTTGAGGACCCTTTTAAGGGGAAGGAGCATATAGTGTTGAGTTTTGGCGCTTATAAAGAGGGCCAACCATTTTTAGTGCGAATCCATTCTGAGTGCTTGACTGGTGACGCTTTGGGAAGTTTACGTTGTGATTGTGGTGAGCAGTTGCAAATTGCAATTAAGACAATATCAGAGGCAGGTCGAGGTGCAATTCTTTACTTAAGACAAGAAGGTCGTGGCATTGGGCTTGTGAATAAGATAAAGGCGTATAATCTCCAAGATCAAGGTGTAGATACCGTGGAAGCAAACGAAAGGCTTGGATTCGGTGCTGATGAAAGAGATTATTCGATGTGTGCACCCATGCTGCANCATCTAGGGGCTAGGCGAATAGATGTTATGACAAATAATCCCCGAAAGATTCAAGCGTTGGTAGACATGGGTTTCGAGGTGGTGAATAGAGTGCCTATTAGCACCGAAACTAATCCCCATAATGCAGCATACCTGAAAGCGAAAGCCGGCAAATTGGGACATCTCTTGGGAGATTGATTGTGACTGAAATTGCCTTTAGTAACTCAGTCGGTGATTTGGCTAAACGTATAATCCCTTGTTTAGATGTTGATAAGGGCCGAGTGGTGAAAGGAGTTAAGTTTATTGATATACGAGATGCNGGTGATCCAGTCGACGTTGCGCGAAGATACAATGAAGAAGGGGCTGACGAGATTACTTTTCTTGATATCACGGCGAGCCATGAGGGACGCGAAACAACTTTATCAACCGTTGAACGCATGGCGGGGGAGGTTTTTATTCCATTGACCGTAGGCGGAGGGGTAAGGAAGCTCAGTGATATCAGGAACCTTCTAAATGCGGGTGCAGACAAAGTTGCCATAAACTCTGCTGCGGTAACCGATCCGGAATTTGTNCGTTTGGCAGCTCAGCGATTTGGATCTCAGTGCATTGTAGTGGCAATTGACGCAAAACAAACGCCAGGGCAGACGCCGGCGTGGGAAGTTTTTACACATGGAGGAAGGAANTCTACAGGTATGAATGCNGTTTCTTGGGCGGCAAAAATGGTGGAGTTTGGGGCAGGAGAGTTGCTTATCACCAGCATGGACCGTGACGGTACTAAGTGTGGTTTCGACTTGANTCTGACCGCGGCGATTAGTCGTTCGGTTACCGTCCCCGTAATAGCCTCTGGCGGAGTAGGAACTTTACAACATTTGGCGGATGGTATAACGCTCGGAAGTGCGGACGCGGTATTGGCGGCAAGTATTTTTCATTANGGNAGNNATTCCATTGAGGANGCGAAGCGGTTCATGCTCGACCAAGGAATTACNGTACGTATTTAGCTCTCCACACTTATCTTGGGTGAATTTGAAGCCACCTATTCATTATGAANCCGAACGGCCCNGTCAACTTTATTGGAGCAGACTGAGCGGACAGGCANATGCACTCACCGTTTTGAGCTCCNATAGGTTGATGTGGTTGCCCAGGCTTTCTGAGTATGAAGTCGCCCTCCGTGTATACTGATCGCTCATCTGAAAAGCTGCCTTTCAGAACAACCGTATACTCAAGGCCTTGGTGATCGTGCACTGGTGCTTTGCCTCCTGCACAAATCTTATGCAAGCTTACTTCAAACTTTTCTTGACCTGTCTCCAATCGGGCTGTATCAACAGAACTTGACAACTTTTTCCATTTAAGGCTTTCAAGGTTGAACTTCATCAATCTATCTACAACAGGAGCGAAATGGACTTCAGAGGACGGATCATCTTCTTTNGGAAGTTCATCCAAAGAATCAATCTTGTTCATTACATCGTCGAAAGATTTTATTCCAACTTCATCAGTTTCGGAATCCGCTAGCAATTTGGACCCTAATTGATCCAACTGAAGCAACGTCTCGCGGCATTTGCTGCAAAAGTGAAGGTGCGCTGACACGCAGATTGATTCAGCGGGCCCTAAGACGCCTGCCGAAAATTCGACGAGCATTTCTGTGTCGGGGCAAAGCCCTTCTTTTCTACTCATAAACCAAGCTGTCCTGTTGATCAAATGGCACAAATATTTGCATTTTTTGCAAAGCCAACCGAACCCGCGATTTAACAGTTCCCAGAGGAACCCCTAGTTCTTGGGACGTTTCAGAATGAGATTTTCCTTCTATATAGACCTTTTTCAATATCTCCTTCTGTTCGCTTGGCAGACGCTCCATTGCGGCATGCAACCGATCCTCGCTACGCTTTTGTTGAAGGAGAGTGGATGGAGTATTTTCATCAGTTTCCTGCCAGTAATCTTCATTCTCCAAAGGCAGATGCTGTGTATTACTCTTCCGACGGAGCATGTCTATCCTGCAGTTTCGCGCCACGGTGTAAATCCAGGTGGTCGCCGAAGCTTTTGTGGGGTCGAATTTACCCGCCTTCTGCCAAATTTTAATCATCACCTCTTGCACGAGGTCCTCGTGGATGCCAGGGAACCACCCCTCGTGCTGGCTTGCTTGCGAGAAGCTTCTGATGAGCGGTGAGAAATGTTTAAACAGCTGTTCGAAAGCAGCCCTATCCTTCTCGCCAACAGCGGCCAAAAGCACACTGAATTTGTCGGTCCGCTTTGAAGACGCTTTGCTGGGCGCCCCATTTCCGCTTGAACTCATTCCAGCTACTCTGTTTGATTTGATTAGACTCATTTTTCGAGAATCTCTAAACTTCTTTGTTAGCCTTACGACATGATTCTTCACTCGGATCTTTTTTTTCTACTATTGTCTTTCCGCGCAATATTTCCATCGAAAAGCTCCGACTGTCAAAACGTTTGAACTAGATCAAGCTCTCTAAAATCAATTTTATTCCTATTAACCCCAGCATGACATAGGACATGAAATAAAAAATATGATTCGATATCCGCCGATGAAGAAAGACGCCTAGTAGGACGCCAATGGGCGCCACTGGAAGCAGAATAAGGGACACTTTTAGGTTTTCGAAGTGCAATTGTCCCAGCAACGCATAAGGAATTAACTTTAATGCATTTACTATTGCGAAAAAGAGAGCGGATGTGCCCACGACTATTGTTTTGTCAAGTCGAAGTGGGAGTAAATAAATCGAAAGGGGCGGGCCGCCAGCATGAGCAATAAAACTGCTGAAGCCGCTAGCTGCTCCCCATATCCGGCCCGCTAGTTTTGATGGTGATGGCACATAATCGTTGTTTACAAGTGCTGAGTTCGGCAGTTGCTGCACCGCAACGTAGATAGAGAAAGTTCCAATTATAAATCGAATATGATCAGCGCTTAGGTAGCGAAAACTGAGTGTTCCGAGGGCTATGCCTCCAGCGGCGGCGGGAATTATCACTTTGACAATCTGAAGATCCCATTGGCCTCGGAAAACCCTCAAAGTCACTAGATCCATGCAACACAATATAGGAAGCATAATTGCAGCTGCCACTCGCGGATCTACTAACAATGCCAACGCCGGCACAGCCATCGTTCCCATGCCCCTAGCGAAACCACCTTTATCCATGCCGGTTAGCAGGATGACAATTGTGGCCAGGAGATAGAAGATGGGAGTAAAGTCCATTTGATACTCTACATACTCGGTTTAAAGTTAGACTATTTTAATCTCAAAATTATTCGCTTGACTATTCTAAGAAATCTCATCAACTAAAAATTTCTGCGGATTATAACCCCCTTGACACTCGTCCGATTTTTTCATGGGTCAAGCATTTTTAGAGGCTGCTGACCTTACAAAAGTATTTGCGATTGCTAATAAGAGTGATTATCGTTTGACCTTCTAACTAATAATCATTATCATTCGTTCGCCAATTATGTTCGGGTTGCTTTTGAGACTCGGTTTTAGAACAGGCCAAGGTTTTTAGCGCTGACGTTTTGGCTTTGAGTGCGTGTAGATAATGTGACTCGTTTTGTTAATAAAACTTTGAAACGGAGCTGAATGATGTTAGACATGAATTTTAAAAAGTTTTTGTTGCCGTTATTTGTGGTGGCTATGACTGGCTGCGGAGGCGGCCCTGATGCCCCACCCGATAGCGACAGAGATGGTGTGTATGATGCATTGGATGCGTTCCCACAAGATGCGAGCGAGAGCGCTGACGCTGACGGTGATGGGGTTGGTGATAACGCTGACGTGTTCCCAAATGACGCAGCCGAGACCGCGGATGCGGACGGTGACGGTGTTGGTGACAATGGCGACAACTGCTCAGCTACAGCTAATGCTGACCAGCTCGATACAGATGCTGATGGAAGTGGTGATGTATGTGATTCTGACATGGACGGCGACACTGTAGCAAATGATTCCGATAACTGCCCGCTTACCGCCAATTTAGATCAGGCAGATGCTGACGTGAATGGTTCTGGAGATGCGTGTGATGCCATGCCAACGACGTATGCTTACACGAATACGTTTTTCACTGCCGATGCGTCAAACTCAGTTTCGTATACAGGTCAGACAGCACGACAGATTTTGATAGCCGACATGGCCTACGCTATGACCGAATTAAAAGACGACGCTGCAAACACAATGGAGTCGGTTAAGGCCAGCCTCGATTTCTTCATTCGAGGAAAGGATGCCGATGTGACCGATACCTTGATGCCAACTTGGATCAAAGGCGCACCTGTCGATCTGAAGAACGCGGTCGCTTACGGTGACATCAGCTCAGGCAAAAACCTTCATAAAAAGATAGCCGGTGGCGATGAGACTGGAAGTGGAGAAGTCTCCAAACTGATAGGTGGTGAGTTTTTTGGATGGAGTGAAGGAAGTCCTGCAAAGCCAATAGACTTAGTCGATATGTGGGTTGAAAAGCAAGCTATTATGGCGTCAGATGGCATCTCGGTTCAGATAACCGACGCAACTGGAGCCACGTCAGCTGCCAACGTGAATACCGATGCGATGGGACGCAACTATCGACAGCTCATGCAGAAATTCCTCATGGGAGCAGTTAGTTTCTCGCAAGGCACTAATGACTATTTCATGACTGACTTCGATGGGACCAAAGAGGGCGCCCATGTGCTCGCTTATCAAGATGGCACGAAGGGTTACTCGTATGCCGAGCATAAGTTTGACGAGGGGTTCGGTTATTATGGAGCAGCAAGAGACATATTGCATTACACCGACCTGGAAGCGAGAGCCAAGAGTGGTAGGGACGGCTGGAAAAATGGCTATCATGATACCGATGGTGATGGGCTAATAGATCCTCGAAGTGAATACGTCTTCGGTCATGCGCAAAATTGTGCTAAACGTGATGTAGGCTCTTCCTCTGGCGATGATCCAACTGACTTTTCATCAGAGGCAGCGACGGCAATGATTGCGGCGCGTCAAATTTTAAGCAACGGCGCTAACAAGCTTGAGCCGGATCTGACCGATGAGGAGAATGCGAAGTTGAAAGAACACATCAAGCATGCGTCACTCGCTTGGGAAAAGTGTATTGCGGCTACTGCAGTGCACTATGTCAACGACGTTCTNGCTGATATGGGGGGATTCTCCAACGGATACTCNGAGAGCTTGGATAATTTTGAAACCCTNGCNAAGCATTGGTCTGAATTGAAAGGATTCGCGCTGAGCTTGCAGTTTAGNCCTCACTCTCCNTTTAGAGATGCGGCTGTTACGGCGGTAGATCTAGATGATCTGAAAACAGCNTTGTCTTTGCTNGGTGATGGNCCTGTGCTTGCAGATGGTAGCCAAATGGGAGTTGNTCCGACTGGCACGGCGCAAGAAGCGATAGATGCATACATGACTGATCTGAAGACGGTGCGGACCACGTTGCAAAATGCCTATGGATTCTCAGAAGGTAACACAACCAGCTGGTAAACTCTAAAACGTCACAGAGAGCAAGTCCTCAAAATGGTGGGCCGGCATAAGCCGGCCCATTTTTGAAGCTAGAAAGTAAAGTTTTTAGGAAATAAATGTAGACCAAAGTAATTCAATACGCGTAACAGCCAAATGCGAATAACTATCATTCACTACAAAACCTTCATAAATGTTCGAGCCGCCTCGATTTACGTTTTACTTGCAGCTTGGATGGCCTGCTCGTCAGCACTTGGTGAGACGATTAACATTTATGTCAGAAACAACACAGATCCTTTTCAGGCCCCTTATTACATCTTTTCGTCAACCTCTGGCGGGGCTTCGGAAACCATTACCCTCGAGAAGGGTTCAACATATAAGTTCATCTCCACGAACACAGCGGGACACCCTTTTAATGTAGGGTCTGGTTGGAGAGTCGCTGATTCTGAGTTAGTGACTTCAAGCGATTCCTCTTCAAGCGTAGTATCGGGAGTCGGCTCGATATCGACCGGCCAGACTCTTACTGTTACTGTACCCGCCAGCTTTTCGAAATCCACAATAACCTATTATTGCTCTGCGCACAGCACGATGGCCAGCACACTTGCTGTGGTAGAGGGTGATTCGCAAGCTCCAGTCATTACTCTGCAGGGCGACAATCCTCAGACGGTTGAGGCCGGAACTTCCTATGTGGAGGCGGGGGCCACTGCTGACACCGGCGAGACCGTTGTTATTGATTCCTCATCGGTTGACACGGGAACCGTCGGGTCCTATACAGTAACGTATTCTGTCACTGACGCGGCTGGCAATAGCGCCGACCCCGTTTTGCGGACGGTGAACGTTATCAACTCTTCTTTCATTGATTCTGACGATGACGGGTATTCCGATTCTGACGAGGTCGAGTGGGGTTCNGANCCTTTGGATCAAAGCGATGCGCCAATCGAAGCCCTTAACTGGTCTCTNTTTGCTAACGTTGGAAAAACGTCATCAGTTGACAGCTCGGCNCCAGTAATNANTCTCACNGGGGCTAACCCGCAGACNGTTCAACTGGGATCGACTTACNTAGANCTTGGCGCGACTACNGATACGGGCGAAACTGTGGTGATCGACGCGTCTGATGTGGACACTACCTCGCTGGGTAGTTATACCGTAACGTATAACTCATCGGACGCCGCAGGCAATAAGTCTGCGACCGTGTCCCGCATTGTTAATGTAATCGCGGGGGATGATACGGAGGCGCCGGTAATTACATTGAATGGTTCCAATCCTCAAACGGTTCAACTTGGCTCGCAATACTTAGAAGCAGGAGCGACTACTGACACTGGCGAATCAGTCACTATTGATGCGTCTGGAGTGAATACTTCAGTCGCTGGATCCTATTCAGTCACCTATAACGCAACGGACGCCGCTGGCAACGCAGCAGCAACGGTTACTCGTATTGTCAGCGTGATTGAATCAGGTGATGGCATTGATACCACTGCGCCTGTTATTACTTTGAACGGTTCCAACCCTCAGACAGTTCAAATCAACACTGCGTACGTAGAGGCGGGGGCAATTGCAGATTCGGGCGAGACGGTAGAGATTGATTCTTCTCAGGTCAACACCTCTTCAGTTGGAAGTTATGTGGTAACTTACACCGCAAAGGATGCGGCCGGAAATTTCGCCACCCCGGTGACAAGGACCGTAAATGTCATAGATTCTTCCTCGGTCAATTCAAAAATATCGGCACTTACATCAATAGTCGATAACATCATAATTCCAAATGTGGAGTCTTTGGCTACTGTAGCTTCTGAATTTGCTGAAGAAGGCGGGGTGCTGCAGGACTATGGAGACTCACTAGTTCCGGCTAGTACTGGAGGTGGTTACTATAAAACCGAAGCCGACAGCTTGCTGGCCGCTCGGAATGGTTGGAAACAATTGATGCAGGTGGTCCAAGCCAATGACATACATATCTTAGGGCCTGCTGCCAAGAACAAGCAGGACCTGCGTAATCGCATCCACGGATATTACCTAGGAGGCCCAAGCCTGGATTCGTTTGATGAGTTCTCGAGCTGCGGAACTGATGTGCTGGTGGTAAAGGCCAATGAGGGCTCTCGCGAGGTTGCTGACTCCAACATAAACACACGAGGCATGATTGCTTTGGAATACCTCCTTTTTAACGAAGATCTGTCGCACTCATGCGGTAGTGGCGTGTCCGCCGTGGCCGGGTGGAATGCGCTTTCCGACGCTGCTCGAAAGTCCCAGAGGTATGACCTCGCACTCAAAATAGCGCAGGACATTGCTTTGAATGCCGGAAAGATTCAGGNTGAATGGTCCAGTTATCGGACTGAGTTTATTGACCCCGATGAAGCGGGAACCAATTTTCAGCTTTTAACGGATAGCCTGTTCTATTTTGAAAAGTACACCAAGTCAGCGAAGCTGGCCGCAGTTATCGGTCAAGATCGTCTTTGCGTAGAGGATTTATGCCCTAAATTTATTGAATCCCATTATAGCGAAACGTCTCTTAGCAACATCAAAGTCAACGCAGAGCAATTTCTTTCTATATTTGACAGCGGTCTTGACAACCTCGCTGACGAGAGCGATAGCGGGTTCTCATCCCTTTTCAAAGGACTTATCATAGATGTGGTGACTAAAATAACAGAGCTCGAAGCCGCGGCGGATCCAATGTCCCTCAAGGCGCATGTGTCATCGATAGAGGCAAATGTAGCAATCAACGCTTGCGGAAACGCTTTTGCAAACCCCGATAGCGAGGGAGATCCTCAAATTTGTACGCTGGCGGGCAAGATGAAAAAGGTTACAGATAAGCTGAAGATTGAATTTGTCACTTATCTNGGCGTTTCGCTGCCGGAAGCAGCTCAGGGCGATACAGACTAACGTTTCAAATTCTTAAATTTAAAAGCTAGGATAGTTGGATGAAAAAAGGTGGAGATACTGTGATGAAAAAGATTGTTTTGGGATTGGTGTTTGGCGCACTGGCTTGCGGCCAGACTTTGGCAGATGTAGCGTATGTAGATGATGCTAAGATTGACCAAATTCTGTTGTCCAGCGGGTCAGGTACAGACAATTATGGTGGTTGCATGGTCAAATTGAAAAGTGCTGGCCCTAAGTTCCAAACGCCAAGGGCGTTGTTACCAANTTGCCCCACCAATAATTTTTTAACATTCAGCTGCAGTGGCGTTTATGCAACCAAAGCAGATGCGAGATTGCTCCTGCAGAATGCGCAAATGGCGTTTGCGCTAGATAAAAAAGTTCAGATCAAAGTTGATGATAGTAAGAAACACAACGGCTATTGTTTTTCTGACTATCTGGTGGTGTTCAAAGACTAAATGACATNGNACATCATGCCTNCATANCGGNAGGGAGNAATCAAAGATNGCNATGGCTCTTCGGTTCAAGAGTTTAGTGATATAAAGGTATCTTGGTGAAACGTCGAAAAATGCTCAAGGCGTCCTGGCGACATTTACGATAGGACAGCAATATGTGAATGGAAAATTCCTAGTGTTAAGAACCTCTCTTTGTAGAGATGTAGCCATGATCAAGTATCTGAGGTTAGTGTCGAAATGTTTAAAGGTTTGTTTGTTGCTGTTGTCTGCCTAACCTCAACCAGTCTGCTGGCCTCGCAAAGCTACGATCCTGACATACGAGAAGTTCTTGTTTTTGGAACCAAAGAACAAAAAGAAAAATTACCAGGATCTGGCACGCACATTGGGCCCGCACAGTTAGCAAAACAAGATTATAGCGATCTCAACGAGGTTTTAAGTTCTGCACCTGGAGTGTATGTCCGTGAGGAAGACGCTTTCGGATTGCGGCCTAACATCGGCATAAGAGGAGCAACTTCTGACCGTAGCCAAAAAATTACGCTGATGGAAGATGGTGTCTTGATAACTCCAGCACCTTATTCGGCACCTGCGGCATACTACATTACGAATGCGTCCAGACTTTACTCTGTGGAGGTGCTAAAAGGACCATCGGCTATCCAGGCTGGCCCGCACACTGTTGGAGGCGCAGTAAACTTGATCACTCGCCCGGTGCCGACCCAAGATATTAATGAGGTCGAGTTGACAACGGGCACAGATTCTTTCCATAAAGTAGCCGGCTCCGCTGGACGCGTAAATGATAGCTTCGGATTTCTTTTAAATGCGTTGAGTTATGGCAGCGACGGTTTCAAGCAGCTAGACGGGGGAGGGGGTACCGGATTTATTCGGAATGATATCAATTTGAAAGTTCGCTGGGAGCCCCACACGGAACTGGATCAGGCTATTACACTCAAGCTCGGATTTGCCGAGGAAGATGCGGACGAAAGCTATCTCGGACTCACAGATGCTGATTCACACCAATCTCCTGAGAGACGCTATCCGGCGTCCAAGCTGGATCGCTTTGTGTCAAAACACAAACAGGTGCACCTCAATTACTCTGCCGACTTCGATTCTGGCTTCGGGCTCGACACGAAGATTTATGTTAATGAGTTTCATCGTTCATGGAACAAGTTTGCCGGTTTTATTGACGGGCCGAGTGCCCAAAACGTTTTGCGTGATCCCTCAAGCTATGTGAGTGCTTACGAAACACTGACGGGTGAGAAGGATTCAAAGGTTGGATATTTTACGGATCTTACCATCGATGTAACTGACAATAACCGAAAGTATTCCTCCCAAGGCATACAGGTGGATCTGACGAAAGATTTTCTCTTCTCAACTATAGACTACAGAGTCAAACTTGGGATGCGTTATCACGAAGACGACGTTCGTCGTCATCACAAACAAAGAAGTTATTTGATGGCGTCAGGTAACATGGTATCGGATGGTATCGCTAGGCCCTACAAGACGATTAATTATGCGCAAACTGATGCAATCGCCATCTTTGTTTCGAATGAGTTGAATTGGTTGGACTGGACCCTAAATCTGGGCATTAGATATGAAGATATCCAAGGCAGTGTCGACAACAAACTTTCCGGTGCAGTGTCGACTAACGATCAAAGTGTCACAGCGCCGGGGCTAGGTGTTCATAAACAACTGACGCCCTCTGTAGGTATATTGGCAGGAATCTATAAAGGATTCTCGCCTTCTGGTCCTGGTAAATCGGGTGTTGAGTCTGAGGAGAGTACAAACATAGAGTATGGTTTTCGCTACACCTCCGAAATCTTTTCTGGGGAGCTTATCTGGTTCCGAAGCGACTACGACAACCTGCTTGGCCGATGTCGCGCTTCAGATTCTGATTGTGACATTGGGCAAGAGTTCAGTGGCGGCGATGTCAAGGTTAGGGGGCTCGAGCTCGTCAGCGAATCTCAAATATATGTGAGTGATGCATATCTCGTCACCGGAAGATTAAACTATACATACTCTGAGTCGGAATTTAAGACAACGTTTTTTTCTCAGTTTTCACAATGGGGACTGGTGCGCAAGGGCGATGAGTTGCCCTACATTCCAAAGCATGTGGGTCGCGCGCAATTAGGTGTTGAGACTGAGCATTGGTCCCTAGATATCTCGGTAAAGCATCAACATGAGATGCGGGAGGAGCCTGGTTCCGGCGACATCTCAGAGGGTCTCAAGACAGATACTTTGACACAGTTGGATCTCTCGATGACTTGGTTTTTTAATGACTCAACTGATTTGAGCTTGTTGATTAGAAATGTTACTGATAAGTCAGCCATTGTCTCACATAGGCCNTANGGCGCGAGGCCTAATCTGCCCCGTACAATTCTAGGGCGAGTGAGATACAGGTTTTAATTGGATACTTATATATGTTTTTTGAGCTATTAGCCACCCCCGCTCAGTTCATTGTGGATCCCTCCAAACGAGTATATTGGGTATACCTGCTGAGTGCCNTGGTNNTGGCGTCTGCCGCTGTTTCCTGGCAAGAAGGCCGTTTCAGACCGTTCAAACAGCTCAAAAGCCTTTTGGATGCCAGTTACTGGTTTTCTCGTTCCAGTTTGCTGGATTTTGCTTTGATGTTTTTCAACTCCATCATGCGACTTTCTTTACTAATCCCAACATTCGGTAGCCACTTAGCGGTCACTGTATTGGTTGGAGGATTTTTGCAAACGCATCTCGGTGACGCGCCGCAGGTTAATTTATCTTGGTTGTGGATCGCTATCCTTTTTAGCACTGGGTTGCTACTCGCNGACGATCTGAGTCGTTTCGTGCTGCATTTCTGTATGCATCGATTCGATTTCCTATGGTCATTTCATAAGACGCATCACAGCGCCACTGTTTTAACGCCATTTACAGTCTTCCGAGTGCATCCCATCGAGAGTATGCTTTATTTTTTTAGAAGCTTGTTCGTGTTTGGTTTGGTTACAGGAATCTTTGTCTGGCTATTCTCGCAGCATTTGACNGGCTTAAAAATTTTAGGCGTCGATATGTTTGGCTTCTTATTTAATTTTGCGGCAGCAAATTTAAGACACTCTCCCATCTGGCTGTCATTTGGGCGTTTGGAGCGCATTTTCATAAGCCCTGCACAGCATCAACTGCACCACAGTGTGGATCATCCAAACGTTAATTTTGGCAGTGTTCTTTCTGTATGGGATGCCATTATAGGCACCCGATTTTTTGCCTCGGAAAAGGTGAAACTCCGATTTGGGATCATCGAAAGGCCAGAAGAAAATAGTTGCCAAACCAAAAACAGACCTTTCGCGATATGGTTCCGCAATACATAGCTAAGTATTGAGTTTATAAAAATACCTAGAAATAATCCGCTGCGTTTGATGAAATCATAGCCTCCCAACGGACATGCCCGGCAATCTGAAAAGATTAAACTTCGTATAGTTTAGGATGACTCTTCCAACTGGTNATTAACCGAAGGCTGCGATCTATGACAAGTAAGAAATCTAAAATCGGCATTGGTATAGATTTCGGAACCAGTAACAGCGTCGCGGCCATCTATGATGGTGAGCGAACTACTTTGGTACCTCTTGATGATTCTAATGCGGTAATGCCGACGGCTAGTTATGTTATGCGAGATTTTACTATCTCAGTAGGTCAAACAGCTATCGATGANTTTATTCGAGGTAATCAAGGAAGACGAGTCGAACTTAGTGCAGAATTATTGGGTGAAGAGAGAACTTCCGCGGGTGGATTGGAGGGCCCACTCGCTGAAAGTGAAACTTCCAAGGTCTTTGGTCAAGCGATTAATGATATGGCTTTGCCAGGACGGCTATTTCGAGGCACAAAGCGGTTACTCGGGGATTCATCGAACGAGCGAATCACGATATTCCAACGGAACTTCCGTCTTGTTGCTTTGGTCACGCCTATTTTGATTCGCATATGCGACTCGCTAAAAAATATATCTGTAACGGGAAGTCATGCGTGCATAGGACATCCTGTGGAATTTGAAGGAGTTGATGAAAACCGCAATGAACTAGGTCTTCAGCGTCTGCAAGAGGCATATAATTATGCGGGCATATCGCAACAATGTTTCTGCCCGGAGCCCGTTGCGGCAGCGATTAGTTATCTGAAGCAAAATATAGTCGAAGAAACATCTTTAATCTTAACCTTGGACTTTGGTGGAGGCACGCTTGATTTGAGTATCCTCAAAAGTGATTCACAATCTTGGCAAGTTGAGGCAACTCACGGGTTAGCCTTAGGCGGGGACAAGATTGATCAGACTATCTTTCGCAAGCTAATTTTCCCTTTGTTGGGTAAAGGAGAACGGTGGTCGCGAGTAGTTGATGGAGAGGATGTTGATACATTATTTCCCTTCGGTGAATTTGAAGAGTTGTTACTGAATTGGCCGGTGAGCTATATGCTGAATCAAAATAAGTTTACCGCTCCGGTAACGCATCGCATGATGCAATCTGATCCAGCCGCCAAAAAATTTAGAAGACTTTATGATCTAATAAATCAGAACTACAGTTATCATATTTTCGAAGCTATTAAGTGCCTCAAAGTGAAATTGTCTTCAGAAACCGAGGCCCAACTTGATATACCGGAGGCCGATATCGAGGTTAGCGTAACTCGTGATGAGTTTGAGGCCATGATTGCGGGGATACTCCGTCAACTAGAGCAAGCTATCGCGAAGGTTCTGACCATGGCAGGAAAAACTTTGCCAGACATCGACCTTGTGATTAGAACCGGTGGTTCGTCACAAATTCCAGCAGTTAAGGCAATTCTCGAGAATATGTTTCCTGATAAAGTTGTTGAGCACGACCCCTTTACCAGTGTAGCTAGCGGGCTAGCGATGCAAGACTACTTTAATTCCGGACAAAAGCATTAGGGAAAGTTTACCCATCTAGCCTGAAAACAAGCGTTTTAAGTGACTGGGAAATTTTAAGAGCGGCAGCTTTTTACTCAAGCCTAAGGGTGTAAAAGTTGCCATCATCGTCATAGCCTTCAAATTCACCATTACCTATCCAATCACCAACAAAAAAAAATTCGTTGCCCGCTTCGTCGGTTAAGTAGCCCTCTACTTGCGCGTCATCAAGGTTGCCTTCTAATTCCCCATAAACGAATGTATCCAGCTCATTATAACCTTCAACGTAGTAAATCAGTTCTTGGGCAAAGCTGGTTGTGGCGGTAAGCACAAAAAATAAAAGCAGTTTTTTCATGATCAGCACATCAAATTTAAGATTGGACGACGTTATCGTTTGCTTTCTAACCCGTAATTGTCTGTATTAAAACATTTTTTTGCGTTAGAAGTATATATGCCTATGTTTTGGAAAGAGGCTGCTATTTCTGCGAGCTTGTTCTGAATGAGAATAAAAAAGAGAAGAGAAATGAATACTCCGCTAACTCAGGTTCGGTTTGGAGTGTGTATTTAGCAAAACTGGGGTTATTATGCTTGCCTAGCAATGTGATCAGAGCGACTTCTTGCTAAGATAGATGCCGTTAAGTCAGCTTTTTTGACGGTGTTAGTTGGCCATGATGCATCCCATTGGGGGGTGTTCAATTACAAAGAAAGCGGGTACAAAAGATGGATAGGAACGAACGCATAGTCAATGATTTTTATAGGTCAATCATAGAGGGTGATATGGATCTATACAGTTCACTGATTCATGAGAACATTGAACTGTCTTTGCCTATTAGAAAAGGAGTTCTTACTGGGACTTATTTTGGGAAAACGAGATTAGTCGAAGAAATATTTCCACTAGTGGTTTCATGCCTTGATTTGGATAATTTTACCTTTTGTAAAAGGTTTAAAATAATGAGTTCAAATGAGCACTGCGTGGCGGCGATCTGTGAAGCTGGCGGCCTAGCTTCTTCTGGTGAGCCATATGATCAGATCTATGCGCATTTTTTTAAATTTGAAGATGAGAAGATTATCAAGCTTATCGAATTTCAAGACAGCAGTTTGGCGGATCGATCATTATGGAGGGGTGTAGCCTATCTAGAGCCAGATTCGCAATTTAGCTTCTAATCATGACGTTTTAGGCCCTAATTACTTTGGGTCGTCATTAGTTCGGCGTGCTTCTAGACGATAAGCTCTTCGGTCGTTAATTGTATATAGAGTTAAGGCTTTCTTACATCACCTTACCCTAATTCATTGAAAGACTGGAGACAACAAACCGTAAAATGTTGTGATTAGAGGTCAATGGGGTATTAGCAACCCTAAATATATTTTGTTCGATCATGGGACTAAAACATCCTGAATGGTGACACTTATGAAATTGAAATTGTACTACGAGCATGGAGCTAATGTTAATGAAGAGCCCTTAGTTTGGGTTTTTGAAAATTTTTTGACTTCTGTGGAATCAGAACATTTACTGGATGCGGCTGACTCAAGATTGCAAAGAGCACTGGTGAGTTCCGCAGCATCCGGTGTGGAAAGTGCCGGTCGGTCAGGTCGAAATTGTTGGTTGAAACATAATCATAGTGATATAACAGAACAGATCTTATCTCGTGTGGCGCTCTTAGTAAATCTGCCTCGGCAGAATGCTGAATCTTTTCAGGTAGTCCATTATGGTGAGAATCAAGAATATGCGCCGCATTTTGACGCATGGGACGCTTCTACCGAACGCGGCATGAGATGCATGGAAAAAGGAGGACAGCGTTTGCTGACTTGCCTCTTTTATTTGAATGATGTATCTGAAGGCGGCGGCACTTGTTTTCCCAAACTTGACCTAGAGGTGCAAGCGAAGAAGGGTCGGATGCTGCTTTTTTACAACTGTCATAGTGAAAGCATAATTCGTCATCCATATAGTCTTCATGCAGGTCTGCCTGTCTCCAAAGGTGAAAAATGGGCTTGCAATCTTTGGTTTAGGGAAAGAACTTATCAGATGGCATCCGGAAGCAAAGCGCCGACCCGTTTGCGGCGAGTTATCTGAATAAAGATGAAAATTTTTTTTCATTAGGTTGGTTTAAACGCGCGTTAACCAATCTAGGAGGGACTTCTATCTCTGCAAGTAGGAGGATGTTTTGGGATATGTCTTGGTTATTGGTAAAAGATCTTGAAACTGAAATGAAGTGGCATGTAGAAACCTCGAAAAGAAGCTCATATTTATCAATCAGTTTGGTGTCCGGATTTTTGCATAGGAATCCGATTGTAAAATTTTTCGTATCTAATTTATGTTGTCGCTATGAAATAAAAAGCTATCTTCGACATATTTTTGCCCTTCTGCTCTTCTATCTTGCTCACGGGCAAAAAGCGAGTCCCATTCAATTTAGGTCAGATTGTTGTGTTCGATAAACGGGTGCGGGGTTGTCCAAACCAAGATGTACATATGATTTAAGAGTTGTATAAACTGAATGAAAAAAACGTTGAGTAAACTATTGAAGCATTTCATATTTTTGTTTGTGGTATTGGCGAATGCCTCAATTCAGGCAGAAAATGCGTTGTCCACCAAACATCTTGAAAAGGTTGTTATAGGAGCGGGTTGTTTTTGGGGAGTGGAGAAGGCTT
>NZXB01000072.1 GCA_002701765.1 Porticoccaceae bacterium | reverse complement strand
GAGGACGGAAGGCCTTCGGTTTGTTCAGACGGCAGTTATCCAGAGACGATTCGTGAAATGGCTTGGACCTCACCAATATGGTATCGGTACTAACAAGGCAGAAGGTATAGAATGTTTTTAATTAGTGCATCACACCGTAAGCTTTGAGGTTGATATGTCAAAAATATCAAGACGCAAAGGGAGAGAAAAAGCTGTGAATCTGGGTGGTCTCGACACAGCAGCAAACATAATGAATCTTGTCAAGATGGATATGGCGAACGAAATAATGGATGACATATCTGAGCAAGATGAAAACCTCGCGCTTGCAATCCAGGATAACATGTTTCAGTTCAACACATTGGCTGCGATCGACGATAGAAGTATACAGCTGATCTTGAGAAATATTGATGGCGATGAGCTTATGGTTGCTTTAAAAGGCGCCTCTGCTGATGCCAATGAAAAATTCCTGCATAACATGTCGAAGCGGGCCAGAGATAGGTTTCGGGACGATCTCGAGGCTTTGGGACCGATAAGAACGGCTGACGCTGAGACGGCTCAAAAGAAAATTACCCGTAAGGCGCGGCAATTGGCAGACTCAGGTGAAATTGTTCTTAGCATTAACCGAAATGAGTTTATATAACGTTTATCAATCAATCATTGTGAGATGTGAAATCTATATTCTATAAGTCCTTGTGTGAGAGGGAAAACCCGCTGCTCTTTTTGCTATGTTCGCTATTTCATATTAATAGCGACTTTGAACGCGCTTCTGTTGGCTATTTTTCCAATATAGGCTTTCAGATTAACCAGATCATCGCTGACACAGCCAATTGCATTGCTCATGAAGCACGCATGGCCAAGCATAATATCTGCGGCTGAAAACGAGCCGATAAGATAATCTCTGCCAGAGAGTGCGCTGTCTATTGGACTGAGCGCCTTAGCCAAAAGTCTTTGGGCTTGTCCCAGTGCATTCGGATCTTGTCTTTCCGGTGGCAAAAGAATAGTGTTGACAACAATGATGTTAATCGGAGGCATCACCATGCCTTCGCAATAGTGAAACCATTGAAGATAATCGGGAAATTCAGGTGCGCTGGGCTCTGGTTTTAAACCACCGTTTTTGTGCCTCTCGAGAATATATTCAACTATTGCGCCTGACTCGAATAGTCTTGTATCACCATCATCTAAAACCGGAACCCTACCAAGAGGGTGACGCGATCTGTGTTCATCCGATTTAAGAGCCTTAGGGTGGAAGTCCATCTTGTTAATTTCATAAGGAAGACCGAGTTCTTCAAGTAGCCAGACGATTCGTCCAGCTCTCGAGTTTGGCGCGAAATGAAGCTTTAGCAAAGTAATTTCTCCTTAAAATAATTTTTTCTAGATAACAAAAGCATTACAAATCAGAGGTATCAAAAAGTCTAGGTGCCACCTGAAGCCATTTCGCGTTTGTAATAAATGCCGGCAAAGAGGTAACAAGGTATTGCGAGGAAGGAAATAATGGTAGAACCAATCATCGCCAAGCTGTAAGGTTGATTCCATCCTGCAGCAACCATGGCATCAATGGCGATTCCTGTAAAAGTGATTCCTATTCCGAGCCCAACTATATTAAACATCAAAATAGTAGCCGCTACAATTGTTGATCTCACCTGAGGGGGGACAAGCTCTTGCACGGTTGCAAAGGTGGGCCCCGGGAAGGCGCAGAACTGCAGTAGGCCAAAAAACAAGCCGACGGGGATCCAGATGGAGCCTCCGGGAGACAGCCGCAAAGCAAGCAGAAATGGAGCTGCTAAAAGAATTAGGCCAGCTAAAATGATTGGACGACCCAGACCAGTTCTCGCTGTCACCCAGTCCCCTCCAATTCCGCCAAGCATGGCTCCTAGAACACCAGCTGTCATCATCAGCCAACCCGTCATCTTGGCTATCTCGGCTCGCTCATAACCCCGTTCTTCCACGAACCATAACTGCTCAAAAAAAGCTCCTCCGACTGCGACGTGCATAATGGTCCCGCCGGCCATTGTTAGCATAAGTGCGCGAGATTTTGGAATTGCTGACAGTGCCGTTTTGATCACATGGCTGACGCGCATCATCTGCCCCGAAAATTGATTCTCGCTGACATGTCTCCTTTGAGGCTCCTTTACGAATAGAAAAACGAAAGCCAAAAGCAGGCCAATGCCACCCAGAAGATAAAAGCAGTTTCGCCACCCGATTAAAGGCCCTAAGTAACCTGCAATTAAAAAACTAGCGCCCGCCCCGATTGGAGCTCCAAGATAATAAAAGCCCGCCGCAAAACCAAGGCGATCAGCGGGAAAGCGGTCAGCGAGTATGGACATAGCGCTGGGAGTCATTATCGACTCGCCGACCCCGATAAACATTCTCGGAATAGCCATGCTTATGAAACCTTTTGCGGCGCCTGAAACTGCAGTGAGTGCACTCCAAAGTGCCACTCCGAAAGTTATAAGGTGGACTCGGTTCATTGTGTCCGCCAGAGCTCCCATAAAGAGTCCCATTATCGAGTAGAAAAACAAGAAGACGAGGCCCGTCAGTAGTCCAAATTCAGTATTTGAAAGACCTAGATCAGGCACAATATAAGCTGAAAAGCTGGTCAACAGGTTCCGATCGACCATATTCAACACATTTAATATGGTGAGAAGGCATAATAGCCTTAAGTCAGAGCCGGTAATAGAAGCTTTTTGATGGGCGTCGTTCATCCGAATTATGTCTCTGGGGTTTACAGCAGTCGTTTGCTCGATATGTTTAGCTGACCCGCGAGGCCAGCGCTACGATGGATGGCAAGCTCCGACCATTCGGCTGAGGAGATCATGTCGACGAAAGATTGTCTGGATGGATACTCGGCGATGGCGACTGCATCCCATAATTCCTCTACTTCGCCGACGACAAGGCCATTAACTACGGCGGAAAAAACTATACTTCCACCGATCGTCTTTACCATTTTAGCAACACCCTCACCATAAATCTGGTATGCCTCGGGACCGGTAAGTGATGTCTCTCGACCATCTTCATAGCGTGCTTTTTTTTTGAATTTGAGGAGGTTAACCATACAGACGGGTCCCCCATCATCATTTTTGAGTAATTCGCTGATACTCTCTTCCGTACTGCTCATTAAATTTGTACAAAGCATTTATATCTCCAAAAATGAATTGACTTAGGATACGCGAAATTCAAACAGTGTTCCAAACAAGCGACAATTTATTTTGATTTTTCATGCTGCTATCCCAGACAGTTGATTTCCCGGGGGCTTATTGAATTTTCCCGACGGCACCCTCTGAGTGTGGCGAGTATCTGTGCTCACTGCAATAAAGTCTATCTACATTTTGATGTTGAACAATAAGTCCGAGTTATAGATCTTGGGCCACATCTATGGCTGTTTTTCGCAGTTAACCACTGGGTTTGATCTTGAATGCCGAAGGTGTATTTCCCGTTGGAGTTTGGTCTTTTTTCTATAGGATTTAATTATGAATCGATAGCCAAATGTCAGTGGACTATTAATTCTAGGACGCAGATACTTAGTAAATAAAAACTATTCGGACAGCTCAAAGATTCGAAAGCTTTGGTGTTCGCTTCAGCAATCATGATGTGTCGATTTCAATCCGGTCAGAGAAGCAACGGGGAAGATATGGGAGATGATGTGTCCACCTTAGTTCAGGATTATTTCATACGTCGCTTTTCATCCGACCCCGACAGAATTCATTCTTTGACCGATGTGGAAAAGATTGAGCGGGTCAGTCATGAAGAACGTTTCCCTTGTCGCTCGCCCATCGATGCAATTGCATATGTCAGCGAGAAAATTGGGGATCAAATAGCGCTGCGTTACCTTCCCAATGGTCGCGTATCTGATGTACCTTTGTGCTGGACCTATCGTGATTATCACGAAGAAATTATTCGTGCAGCAAATCTGTTCCACTCATTGGGATTGCAGAGCGGTGAATCTGTTCTTCTTTTGTTGCCGAACGTGCCGGAAATGTTATTTGGATTATGGGGTGCGCAAGCAGCTGGAATAGCGGCACCCGTAAATCCGTTTTTACAGCCTGAGCAAATAGCCAGTATTGCTGATGAAGCCAATGCCAAAATTATAGTGACCCTTCAACCTGTGCCGGGCGAGAGTGATGGGTTGTTTGAGAAAGTCATGCAAGTATGCGAAATGTCCAGCGCTATTATCAGCGTTGTTACTATTGGACAAGAAAAGATTGAGAGTTTGACCAAATCGCGATTGAATTTGTTGGATTGGAATTCAGCAACGCAGTCTCAGCCCAGTGATAATTTTATTTTTGAGCGTGGTGCAAATAATGCTGATGTGGCGGCTTATTTTCATACAGGAGGAACAACAGGCTCCCCAAAACTTGCCCAGCACACGCATCGAGCTCAGGCGATAAACATATGTCAAATGCAGATGACTGGCCCAGACCTTCAAAATGACATTAATTTCTCTAATCGTACGGTCATACTTTGCGGATTACCTCTTTTTCATGTAAATGCAGTCTGTGTTTCGGCACTGAACGCCGTCATGAGCGGCGGTGAATTGGTCCTGGCAGGGCCAGATGGCTTCAGAAATGCTGGCACAATGGAGGATTTCTGGGCTTTGATTGAGAAATACGCTGTCACATTTTTTGCGGCTGTTCCAACAATTTATGCCGCGCTAATGCGTCATGATGTAGAAAAATATAATCTTTCAAGCCTTATAAGTTGCAGTTCTGGGGCAGCACCTATCCCAGTGAGTCTATTTGAAGAATTCCGCTCCCAGACCGGTATTGATATAACCGAGGGATATGGTATGACAGAAACAACATGTGGCGCATCCACACATTATTTTTATGGCGCTCGACCTGTCGGCTCAATTGGTTTGCGTCTGCCTTACCACGAGATGAGGGCAGTTATACTCGACGAGCAAGGACATTTTGTGCGGGATTGCGGTGAGGGCGAGGTTGGAGTTCTCTTGCATAAAGGACCAAACGTTACGGTTGGTTACAAGCAAAATAAAATAAACGCTGAAGCTTGGCCAGAACCAGAGTGGTTCAATAGTGGTGATTTGGCTCGTTTCGATAAAGACGGATGCTGTTGGCTAGCCGGAAGACGGAAGGACGTCATTATCAGGGGAGGCCACAATATTGACCCGCTCATTACAGAAGAATCAGTGATGGCTCATCCAGACGTTGAAATGGCTGGGGCGGTGGGCAAACCCGATAGTTACTCGGGAGAAGTTCCAGTCGCCTATGTAAAGCTGATCCCGAGGAGCACCGCCACCAGCCACGAACTTCTGAGGTTTGCGAAGGAGCACTGTGCTGAGCGAGCTGCCGCGCCGGTTGAGGTGATTATTCGCGAAGCCTTACCCTTGACGGCGGTAGGTAAAATTTTCAAGCCCGAACTTCGAAAAGATATCATTAAGAGGGCTTTTTTGGCCGAGGTTGAGGACGTGTGCCCAAATTCGGAGATTAGTGTTTGGGTTGAAGATGACGCTAAGAAAGGACTCAAAGTTTTATTGAATGTTTCGTCCAAAACGATTGATTTGGATATTGTTTGCAGGCTGCTCGANGAGAAGTTGGGGAGGTTTTCATTACCTTGGGAAATTGTCCTGTAGGCTTTCTCAAAATCGCTGCCGTTATTTCAAGATGCGATATTTTTGCTATTCTGAAGCCTCNCAGTAATGAAAAAGCCCGGCCAAACTATATTNTAAGAGCTCTGACGANGCTTAAAGGAGGCTGACATAATGACCAGAAANGCAGTAATNACTTGTNCTGACAGGTACATGGGGCCTGCCATAAAAGCAAAGTTTGAAAATTTGGGTATCACTGTTGTGGCCAGCAATGAAGCAATGCAATCGGAAAACGACGTNGATGAGCTGATAACTGCCGTTGGAGACATTGACATCGTCGTCGCCAATCTGGCGGAACCTCCACAAACTTCTCCNGTACAGGAAATTAAAACCGACGAGTGGAATCGCCTTTTTTTGACTCTCGTCCATCCTCTGATGTATCTCATTAGGGGTTTTGTTCCTCAGATGCTGGCGAGAGGGTCTGGAAAAATCATTGCTATCACAAGTGCTGCGCCGCTGAGAGGAATTCCAAACAATGGTGCATACTGCGCGGCCAGAGGCGCNCAGAATGCTTTCATTAAAGCTGTTGGCTTGGAGTTAGCCCGAGAAAACATTCAAGTCAACGCGATTGCTCAGAATTACATAAACAATGATACCTACTATCCAGACAGCATNTTGGGTAGCCAAAAATTTATCGATCATATNAAGCGGAATGTGCCCACGAANAAAATNGGTTCTGCCGACGAGACTGCGGAATTGGCAGCGTATTTAGCAAGTGAGAAATGCCGACATATTGTTGGCCAACTTATTCCCCTTGCAGGCGGCTGGGCAACTTAAAAGATGCCTATTGTATTTGCGGACTTCGATTGATAAAAATAAGTCANTTNACTACGTCTTGTTTGCANTTAATCTGCAGAGCGTTTCAACGTAATGTGCTCGCCGAAAATGCAAGCAACGTCATCTATTACCGCAACAGTCTCGGAAATCACAGAATCCTGGTCCGCAAGACTGTCCCTAACGCCATCTTTGTTGGCGCAACGTTTTAAGGCGGCCTCATTTCCATTGCAAAGCATGCCTGCCACAAGTCTTGGTAGTCGGTGATGCTCNGGGTTCATCTGAAAGTCTTTTGCTAAGTATTTGGTCAAAATGTCCTCGTAGCCTGAATAGATAATGAGCATATAATTGTCGTTCATGAGNGAGGATGCTGAACAAAGCTGTTCTTTCTTATGTTTATCGAATCCTGATTTAAACAAGTATCTGACGGCATTTCCGACCCACTCACGCCATATCTGAAACGTATTGTGCGTCGAGAAATTAGTGGCGAAGCGAGCTTCACATTCGGTGAGAACTTTCTCGCTTGCAGAAATGGCGAGGGCTTCTTTGGTTTTGAATTGCCGATAAAGAGTTTGAACATGAAGATTAGCGCTATCTGCCACTTGTTCAAGCGTAGTGTTTTGATACCCCTTGCGAGAGAAAAGCAGNGAAGCTGATCTATTCAACTTGCCGCGATTGTCTAACTTCTTCAACGTTCTTTTTGGATAATTAACTGGCATAATTTGCGAACGCTTTCATTGAAAAATAAGTCGGAGGATTCTCAATCACCGGATTATATTTGTTTTTATTGTCTATTCACAGGCCTGTCTCGCATCCTTCAAGAAACGAGCTTAAGTTCGAACTTTCGTTGTTGATAGTTTACTATATTTTGTNAGTTATAAATNTAATGCACCAGATCAGCNTCGNCTATGGGATAGTTTCTTTATAGAAATTAGAACAACTTTTAACTTCATCGGGTATTAGGTGGGAAATTGATCAATTCAACTGAATCGGAAAATGAAAACATTCGTGTCGCTGATGTTGGCTTTCTTTTGTTTCTCACCCTAATCAACGTTCTCAATTATATTGATCGTCAGCTATTGCCCTACTTTGCNAATTGGATTGTCCCGGAGTTGGGGCTCAGCAATACTCAATTCGGTTTNCTCTCTGGCCTGATTTTTATTTTCTTCTATGCCATCTTTGGCGTCTTTATGGGAGCGGTGGCTGATCGGATGAACCGAACTCGGCTTATTAGTTATGGCCTAGGATTCTGGAGCGCATTAACAGCGCTATCTGGCGCTGCCAGGGGNTTCCTGAGTTTGGCTGTGCCCAGATTGTTGATCGGAATTGGAGAGTCGATTTTGACACCTGCAGCGATGTCCATTCTAGGCGATCGTTTCCCCCAGCGTTGGAGAGGTGTTGCGCTGGGAGTCTTTGGCATGGGCCCAGCGATTGGGATCGGTGCCAGTTTACTTATAGTGGCCTATCTCGAGCCTATATTTGGATGGCGAGGTTGTTTCTATCTGGTTGGATCGATTGGAGTGATAATGGCCTTAGGAATGTTTTTTTTGGATGAGACTCCAAGGGCAGATAGCTTTNGGAAGGATAGTGCAAGGCTATCTTTTGGTTTGATNTTTAAAACCTTGCGACAAGAGTTAAGCCGCTCACCCTCGCTTGTTTTGACTATGATCGGTTCTATGTTCTATATGCTTGTTCTTGGAGCATCCGGATTCGATATGCTTTGGTTTGTGCAGGAAAGAGGGTTCGATAAAAACGAAATCGCNGGNTTAATTTCCTGGTTTGCGATCGCTGGCGGCGTCATAGGTAACCTTGTTGGCGGGTATGGNAGTGACATTTTTATCAGAAAAACAGGNGTTGGTCGCCCATACTTCCTAGCACTTGTATTGCTGGTTTTGAGCCCTTTGAACCTTGCATACCGAATGGTAGATCCGCAGAGTATGGTTTTTATGGCGGGTATCTTTACCGTGTTTTTTCAAATGGGATGTTTTTATGGCCCTGTCTTTGGAACCATTCAAGATCTCGTAAGTCCCGAAAATCGTGGAGTGATAACCGGCCTGATGGTTATGATGCTGCAGCTGGCGGCTGGAGTTTCGATGTTCGTAGCTGGCGTGATAATCGATGCGCTTATTAGCGGTCAAGCTGATGATCCCTATTCCAAAACTNTTTTACTTTTCACGATTATTTCTTTCATTTCAATTCCNCTGTTTTTCCTTGCTGGGCGNAGTTACNACAAATAAACCTCCGTTTTTCGAGAAGCCGAGTTTTTGAGTGATTATGTTTAGATGATCGAATTGGCTTTTAAATTGATGTTCGGGCCTCTGGCCAAAACAATTTTTGTCAACAAATGCTGTCGCATGGGAATTTTATTTCCGTCTTCAGTAAAGTATTTTGGCTTAATTATAATAAGTTATATTTCACTTGCAGTTTATTCGAGCGTTCGATAAGCTCAGCAACATAACGATATGAAGCTATATTTATGTCGAAGCAATTAGAATTGCTGTCAGGCGTGAAGATAACTTAAAAAAATACTTGGGGGAGGGAATTCATGAAACTTTATTTGATACGAACATTATCGTCCGCGATTGTCGGAATTGGTCTTGCAATTTCATCGCTTGTTGTNGCAGAAATGGAAGAGATCGTGGTAACTGGNCTTAAGAGAGAAGCCTCGGTGATGACTACACCCTCTGCAATCANTGCCTTAAGTGCCGNGCAGTTAGCTGCAAAGGGCATTGATGACATTGCCCAATTACAGTATGCCGTTCCAAGTCTTCATTTTGGATCCGATCTTGGTGGCAAGAATGTGACGATTAGAGGGATCGGAGAGTTTAACTTCGCNCCCGGGGTTATGGTGACTTTGGATGGCGTGGTTCAGCCGAACGCGCAGAGTGCAGGCCTCAGTCAACTCGATTTAGGCAGGGTAGAGGTGCTCAGAGGGCCTCAAGGAACGCTTTATGGAAGAAATGCGAGTGGTGGGGCTGTTAATTTTATTTCCGCAAAACCAACGGATCAGTTTTATGGCAAAGTGCAGGTGGGCTATGCAGATTTCGATCAGGCAAATGGAGAAATTGTCTTGAGTGGGCCTGTTTCAGAAAATGTTGGCATACGTCTGGCTGCGAGTCATCTTGACGCAGGCGAGGGATGGATTGAGAATCTATCTCCTGGCTATGATGACCTGATGATGGGCGAGAAAACCAACATTCGCCTGCTTTTGACNGCTGACTTNAGCGAGAGCTTTTCAGCAGAATTATTNCTAGGCCGNAGTGAAGTGAAGGGATCNTGGGAACATCAAGCAATTATCCATGAGCATGTNGCGGTAGGCGCTGGCACAGGTTTGCCAACTGATGCTCCCTGGGGNTGGGGGATTACTGAAGAACCCTTGAAGACTTANAACCGTGGTCCGTCGATCACTGATCGAGAGTATGAATCTATCGGGCTGACGTTGGCATGGGATTTTGATAACTTTTCTGTTAAATCGATCACCGGGCACCAAGANTGGTATAACTTCTTCCATATTGCGGCGGATGGAACAAACATCGGTATGTTTGATCGGCCCGACTATTACGAAAATAAAACGCTCACACAAGAGGTAAATGTCTCAGGAAAAACTAATAAACTGGATTGGATTTTTGGGGCATATTATATGGATGATGAAGCTACTAGGGATTTTACCGTGCAATTTCCGGTAGCCGCGGGCCCACCTGCTTTTCCACCGTTTCCAATGAGAATCCATCAGCCAATGCACTATGAAGACACGGAGGCACAAGCGATCTTTTTTGATATGACCTACGCTATATCTGAGAAAGTGAGAGTTGGAGCTGGTGTCCGCAAGACAGAAGAAGACAAGGTCATGGGGCATGACTTCTTCATTTACGCAAGATTCCCCACCGGCGACATGTTGCTAGTAGATAGATGTGGCCCGGGAATTACTGTAAGGGAAATCAACGAATCGGATACGACAATTCGGGCGTCAGTGGAATATGATCTTTCAGATTCCAGTATGATGTACGCTTCATACTCTGAGGGCTTTAAAGTTGGAGGTATAAACTCAAGTGATTGCGACCCTGGCTGGAAACCGGAGACTGTGGACGCCTTTGAAATAGGTTACAAAACAAGCCTCTTCGACGGAGCAACCAGCCTTAGGACAGCAATATTCGATTACGACTACTCAGATTTTCAGGTAGCTCAAGTGATNGGCATTCAAGGAATTATAGCTAATGCAGGGGATGCCAAGATTCAAGGTATTGAACTCGAATTGGATTCAAGCATCAATGAAAACTTCTCTGTTAACGCGGGCATTACTTTNATGGAAACCGAGTATGGCGACTTCTTGAATACTGACTCTTTATTTGTGGAACTTGGAGCACAACAACTCAGCGGTAATAAACTTAACAACGCGCCAGAGACCAGTTTGAATATTGGGGCGACCTACANAGCGATGCTTGGAGATGGCGGAACGCTCAGCTTTAATGTCGCTACAAGTTATAGATCAAGGGTATACTTCAGGGAGTTTAATTCTGAGAAAGACTCACAGCCAAGTTATGCNGTNACCAATATGAATATAAATTGGAAAAGCGCAGATGAAGGTTACTCAGCTCGCCTATATGCCAATAATGTGACCGATGAGGAATATGTCGTGGGCATGGTAACCGGCAATACTCAGTATGGCAGAATGGGCATGTGGGGTATGCCGAGGCAAGTCGGCGTAGAATTTACAAAATTCTTTGGGACAAGATAGTTTTTGAAGGATGANATNAANNAAGAGCGGGTCGGTCGGCGAGGATTTCTGAAAACCTTAGGGGGTGCTGCTCTGGGCGCTGGGCTCTCAGTAACGGGCAGATCGGAGGACCATCAGAAACGCAGGGTTGACACTGATGTATGTGTGAATCATAGGTTCACGTTACCGGGTCGGTTAGGCAACCCTGAGCGAACTCTGTTGAGCGATGAGCGCCTTGATCCGAGAATTCGCGATGCTCTGAGCGTTCAGGATTACNGAGACAGGTCTGCTCCCCCTCCAAGCCTGACAATGAAATCGACATATGCAGAATGTCTTCGCT
>NZXB01000071.1 GCA_002701765.1 Porticoccaceae bacterium | reverse complement strand
ATCCCCTGCAAACGTGCCATCGCAGTTGCATCATCAAACAAACCGGCACGCTGATTAATTTCAGTGAACACGGCTCCTGGAACAACACAATTGACCCGAATTTTTTTTGCGCCTAGTTCGGCTGCTAATACTTGAGTTAATGACTGCACGGCAGCCTTTGTCGCAGCATACGGAGAAGCTCCGGGAAAAGCTCGACGGTTATGCACTGATCCGACGAACAAAATCGATCCTTTTTCCTTCTCGAGGTGCGGGACGCACAAACCAGAGAGCATCATCGCAGCGATCACGTTGCTGTTAAATATATCGAACAGCTCACTCTCATCCAAGTCAGTGATAGCGCCTCGATACATGTTCGCCGCGTTGTTAACAAGAACATCCAATCCTCCGCCATGTCCCACAGCTGCTTCAACAAAGCGCTCTCGGTCCGATCCAATTGTAATATCCCCCACTAAACCCAAAACATTCGAACCAAGAGAATCAGTAGCAGCTCTTATTTTACTCTCTCGTCGACCGCAAATTGTTACCTTAGCACCTAGCTCAAGAAAATATTTTGCCGCGCCCAGCCCGATACCTGAGCCACCGCCGGTAATCAAAATTGACATATTTCTTAGAGAAAATTCATTCATAAACGAAACCCGTCAGCACATAAGCACTATTATCAGGCTTTATCCCGCTCAGCGCTAGAGACCATTTCTTTGAGAGTTTAGTCTGGTTTGCCAATGCATACGGGATAGGTAGCCCAATTGCGTCTTATTGTGTCTCTGTCGGTTGTAGGAGCATTATCCGGATCCCGCTTAACATTATGCCGGTAAAGACTTTTTAGGAGGCTGGTGATTGTGCCAAGGTGATGCTTGGAAAGATCCTTGACATTGCCCGGTAAGCTTCCACCTGCCAATTCCCGACCGAAACAAGTGTGAAGACCGACACCAAATGTCAGTCCATAGGGAGCCACCCTGCTTGCGACTTTTCTGTAAGGGTTAAATCCTGACGGATCATCTCCAAAAACTTCACCGTCCTGATTGGAATTTTTAAGATTTATCACCACACTGCCGTTTTGTTCTACAAATTCCCCGTTAGCCAGCGTGAATGGGCACTCAGCTTTGCGCCATGCAACAGGACTAGCAGGATGCAGTCGTAAACTTTCATGNACGCAACGTTGCAAAAACAAATCATCTTGCCTAACACGGGAGGCATCATCTGAATTCTTTTCGCACCATGTTTCNATATCATGAAANGCATGCACCATGGCAACCGCGGAGCTATGCGATCCAGCTTGCATGAAGAATGCAACCTCCCGCCTAATCATGGCCTNGTCAAGCTCATGCGAGTCACGCTTTTCNAGCAATGTGCTGAGGATGTCTCTCGGCATANCTAATTCTGATCTATCACCAGCAACAATATCTCTCAAAAGTTGCTGTCTCCGAAGAAACGAGGGTTGAAAAAAATATGTGTCGAACTTTGCGAGTGCCTCCGCAACTTCCTTTCGTACCTCCGATTTATCTCGAGTTGAGTGAAATAAAGTTGCTCCTTCACCAAACTTCGTCACGATGGAAATCAGCAGATTCGTTAACTCAAGTGATTCCTCTGGCAGATCTATGCCCGCTATATCTGCACTGAGATTAATATTTACCTGCTTACCAAATAGTGGCAAGTCCATCCTGCCCTGCGTCAAGTAGGGCTTTAGAATTTTGTCNAGAGTAATAGGGTACACCTGCCGCTCATAGTAGTGAACAAAGTCNCGTCGAAATAATTTTAACTCGATGGCTCTGCGCTCAGTATGTTCCTGCCCATGGAGCGTCAGCAACACTCGCTCCATAAGTTCATCACACTCGTCATACATAGACTGNATTAGACGCCTATCNCAGAGTGTCTTAAATGCATCATGGTAACCGACTACTGAACGGGTATCCGTCATCTGACAATCTCATAATCCAAATTCTTGAAAAGAACTGGAAANACACGCCAGAGATCGCGTTCAGAATTTTCTATTTTTTCCGCCTTAAGATGAGGGTCAGGCACCATGCCGCGGAGCAAGAGCTCTTTAAGAATCAGGACTATAGTACCAAATTGATGGTTATCAGNATCAGCGGTCTCGCCTTCCCTGAGAATTTTCCCTGCGACAAGATTCATGCCTATGCAAACATGCATGCCGCCACCAAAAGACAAACCTGCGGGACTGACTCGTGACACTCGGTCGCGAAATGGGTTAAATCTTGCTGCATCAGGCCCGAAAATTCGCGTATCTCGATTAGCAGTTTGCAAATCAATCACAACCTTTTCACCTGCCGACACCTGAGAGCCATCATTCAATAAGATGGGCGTCATGGCTCTCCGCCAGGCCTCCGGACTGGAAGGATGCAAGCGCATACTCTCATGAACAAAACGNTGCATGAGCAATAGATCATTCGCGAGATCCATCGCTTTCCCAGGCTCTTTTGCGTACCAGGAAAAAATCTCATTTGCTGCGTGCACAAGCGTATGTACTGAGGTATGCGAGGCAGCGAGGTAGAAAAAAGCCACTTCTCGGACTAGCAATTCGTCGGGCAGTTTTAATCTTTCTTCGTTAAGGAGCAAGACCGTTAGAATGTCTCGAGGCAGTTCCTCCTCACCTATTTCTCCCGACTCATACTTATTTATCAGCTCTTCACGCCTAGCGCGAGAAGGAGCGAAAAAGCGCTCTGCAAACTCTTTTATCGCCGACGAAATCTCCTCAAGAATTTCCTGCCTATCGCCCTTATATTGACCAATGGTAGCCGCCTGACCTAATTGAATGAGGAGTCTGTGTTGCGCGTCGGCTTCAGCAACTGAGCCATCGCCACGATCTATCCCCGCAAAGGATAGAGAGAGGTGAACCATAATTCGGTAACCCAGAGTCTTAAGATCAATCGAGGGAGAGTCAAGAAATTGATGGAGAGTTTCATCCAAAAGAAAAGGGAAAACATCATTTTCATAGTAGCGAAAAAAATTTCGTCTAAATAATTGACTTTCTACTGCCCGGCGATTCCGATGCTCCTCGCCATGAAGTGTGACGAGAACCTTATCCATCAATATTCCACCCTCATCATACAGAGCTTGCTTTAAATCATTCTGCCGCAAGGCCGCTTCAACATCTTTATAGGTATCGACTCTATGGACTCTCATATGCTAATGACCCTTATAAGTTATTATTTATTCACACGCCGCATAACGGCACTCAGTTGTAAACAGCAAAAACTTACCCATGAATGTCTCGTAGCTTTGAGTATTCAGTGTCTGTTCCATCAAAGGATTTCCACCATGATCAACTTAAAGATACTCACCCGACCAAAATCCTGATTGATTTTAACCCCAAATGGAGTTTGGGAAAATACCCATCGCAATTGGCCATCTTTGCCAATGTAATTGGGCTAAATACTTTAAAAAAAGAACCTGCCGGACTTTTTCTAGTGTTGTATACTTTATTAAAAATAATCATATATTGTCTTCGTAGAAGACTTGTCAGATGGGTTATAGTCAGCGGTTTGGACATACAATAGATGACCCTTATGCATACTAACTCGAGACCGTAAAAAGCTCATGGTAACACTTGACATCAATGGAAAAAAACATTCAATTAAAAGCGAACCTGATACGCCTTTGCTTTGGGTTTTACGGGATGAATTGGCGCTAACGGGAACAAAGTATGGCTGCGGAATATCAATGTGCGGTGCATGCACCGTCCACATGGACGGAGAACCTATCCGTTCCTGCGCGATGCCAATTCAAGCGCTAGAAGATAAAAAAATATCGACCATAGAGCATCAAAAAAAGGACGGAATTCTTAGTCTTGTCCAACAAAAATGGTTAGAGCATGACGTAGCACAGTGCGGGTACTGTCAATCNGGTCAGATAATGTCAGCAACCGCTCTCTTGAATAAAAATCCGAGTCCATCGGATCAGGAAATAGAAGTAGCTATGTCTGGGAATATTTGTCGCTGCGGCACCTATCAAAGGGTGAGAAATGCAATCCGTGCCGCCTCCAAACTTCTNACGCAGANCAAATCACTGTGAAAAAAGTAATTNAAACCGAAATATCTNGACGAAGTTTCGTTAAATCTGGTGGCTTGGCCGCAGGGAGCCTTCTCATTGGCATAAGNATCCCANCGTCTTCTGAGCACAAAAGGCTCCCACTTCAGCAAACGATAATGAATAGTTTTATCCGCATTGATAGCGATAATACAATTACGCTCCTCGCGAATCACTCGGAATTTGGGAATGGTGCGTACACGATAATGCCGATGATGGTCGCCGAAGAGNTGGACGTCCCCTATNAAGAAATTCTTTTAGAACCTGCACCCACCAGACCTGAATACTACAGCCCAATTTTTCGGGAATATCTAACTGCGGGATCTGTGACAACGGGAAGCTGCTGGATGCCACTTCGAATCGCGGGTGCCAAAGCTCGCGCAATGCTAATTGAGGCAGCATCAAAAAAATGGGATCAGCCGTTCGGGAGTTTGCTCACCAGCAATGGAAAGGTATTCTCAAAAAACCGACAACTGAACATCAGTTACGGTGATTTATTGGAAACCATCCGCACCGAAGGCATTGTCCCTCAAGAGCACGTTGTCCTCAAAGACCCGAAAATGTTTCAGGTTCTTGGCAAACCAGCTCGGCGGCACGAAGGACTCTCGAAAGTAGATGGCACTGCTGTTTTCGGAATCGACATCAAATTGCCGAACATGTTGTACGGTTCAATGGCAAGATGTCCAGTCTTTGGCGGGAAGGCAATACGATACGATGCAAGTTCTAGCCTTAAGATGCCTGGCGTAGTCAAAGTAAAAGAGATCAGTTCAGGAATCGTCGTTTTGGCCACCAGCTATTGGGCTGCTCTAAAAGGCAGGAAAGCCCTAAAAATCGAGTGGGACGAGGGGCCTAACTCGACACTTTCATCAGATTCGTTTTTCCAAGAGTACCGTGATTTAGCTGGTAGCCCGGGGATCGTTGCAGAAAATATAGGTGATAGCATTGCTTCAATAGAGCAAAGTGACGACGTCCTAGAGGCAGTTTATGAAATGCCTTACCTTGCACACGCAACTATGGAGCCGCCCAACTGTACAGCACTGGTCACCGATGACCGCTGTGAGATATGGTCTGGAACCCAATCTCAAAGCAATGACCAAAAGGTGATTGCTAAATTGCTGGGACGTCCGCAGCAATCAATTGTAATTAATCGACCTCTAATGGGCGGAAGTTTCGGCAGGCGAGCGGCAAAATCAGCTGACTTTACTGTGAATGCCGTAGAAGCCGCCAGGGGGGAAGATGTTCCAGTCCAGGTGATATGGTCAAGAGAAGAGGATATTAAAGGTGGTCACTATAGACCGCTGTTCGTCCACAAACTTCGCGGAGCTCTTGATGATGGTGGTATGCCACTCGCTTGGCATCAAACGGTCGTAGGTCAGTCAATAATGGAAGGCACTCGATTCGCTCCCGCATTTATGGTCAATGGCGTGGACTTATATTCTCTGGATGGCTGTCTTCAAGAGCCTCTAGGGCTATTTCCATACGGCACAGCCTATCAGATTCCGAACCATCGAGTAGAAAGTCATAACCCGCCAAAAATCGGCGTCATTCCCATGGAGTGGAGATCCGTCGGGCACAGTCANACGGGTATCGCATACGAGTGTTTCCTTGACGAACTGGCGATTTCTGGAGGAAAAGATCCCTTGGAGCTGCGAATAGCGCTAACCGAAAATAATCCCCGGATGCATCGGCTACTTCACCTTCTAAAAGAAAAGAGCAATTGGAANAAGCCGATCGGCAAGAACCGAGGAAGAGGANTAGCTGCAAGAGTTTATTCAGTTTCACCAATTGCCCAGGTGGCAGAAGTAACGATGGGTGATAATGGCGAATTCAAGGTAGATCGAGTAATCTGTGTTGTAGACTGCGGTTTTGCTGTCAATCCGCTCGGGATTGAGNCTCAAATAGAAGGCGGCATTGCGTATGGTCTNGGTGCTGCAGCATTTGGAGANATCGAACTTCAAGATGGCCACATAAANCAGAGTAACTTNCATGATTACAACGTNTTACGCATTCCTCAGATGCCAGAAATCGAGGTTTACATCGTACCGAGCGACGAGCCGCCTACTGGCGTTGGGGAACAAGCGACTACGCCCATAGCTCCAGCGGTAGCCAATGCTTTGTTTAACGCGACAGGCCAAAGAATAAGGCGATTCCCGCTGGCCAAAAGCGGCATGAAATTGGTCTGAGATGCCAGATTCCATACCAGACTAAAAGTTTGTTTAGGAGGTTTTATGGTCTTGTTTTTTGGCGCATTATATGGATTTATCTCTGTTGCTTTCGGGGCATTCGCTGAACACGGCTTAAAAGAAGCGGTTTCCGAAGCGGACTTCAACTCAATTTCAATTGCAATTACCTACAATCAAATTAATGCAGTAATCATCAGCGCAATCGGTCTTGGCCAGATAACGAGCGGACAATTCATGAAAATTCCATTACTTAAATGGAGCGCTATACTCTTCATACTTGGCACGGCGATGTTTAGCTTTACCATTTATTTATCTGTAGCTTTTGAAAACCCAAATATCAGAACCGTAACACCTCTCGGCGGTATGATGATAATGACCGCGTGGCTTCTAGTCGCTTATGCCGGCTTGGCCGCAACCAAAACTAATCAAGAATAATGTTTATCAAATTGAGTAACCAACCTCTGCCAAGAATAAAAAAATAAATATCTAGGGGCAGTTATGCACATGAAAAATATTATCATCATAGCGTTAATCGTCACAGTTAGTTTCCTCTCCGGCTTCTACATGAACGATAACGGCTCACATGAAAACCGCTTAAAATTCATCAGCGAAAAATCTCGCTCCCTGACCTCACCGAAGTTAGTAAACGGCGACGGATCTTATCCCATGAGACCATTGGAGAAAGAGCGAGTAGTGTTAAAAGTAATTCAAAGCGGCGTCAATAAACTGTCGGACTTTCCATCCGTCGAAGCAGGTCTAGAGTCGAACCTGCAATTAATGGAACGTTTGGCAGATAAGGCATGCGCCACTGGAAAAAAACCCGACTTTCTCTTGTTTCATGAATTTCCGCTAACCGGATACTCATCAGGCACTCGAACTGAAAAACTTACGTTCACTGTGCAAATACCCGGCAAGGAGAGTACAAGACTTGGAAAGATTGCTAAAGCTTGCGATACATATTTAATATTTGGCACTTACGCAACCGATCCAGATTGGCCAAATCACATCCTGAGCATCAACACCGTCATCAACCGTGACGGCAAGATAGTAAAAAAGTTCTGGAAATCCCGAAATATAAAAAGACTCTATCCAGATCGAGAAATCACCACCACTACCATTGAAGCCGTTAGGGACCGTTACCGAGAGATGTATGGCATAGAAGAGGAATTTCCGGTGCTGCAAACCGAATTTGGAAACCTCGCCGTGAGCACTGTTCAGTTTGACCCGTTTATCTTCGCCGCCTTTGCGATGCGGGGCACAGAAATTATGCTCCGAACCGCAACGCTTTATGATGAGTCAGATGTCATTGATATGGCATACATTAATAATTTCTACTCAGCCATGTCTAATATTGCTCTACCCAAAAATCCAAAATATGAAGGAGGAAGATCGATCATAGTGGGTCCAAAGCTTGAAATTCTGGCTCAGGATCCAACAACCGACAAAGAAGGCATCATCGAAGCTGAAATACCCATCGCCGAGTTTAGGCGAAATCGTAAAATTCCTAACTATGCCCTTGAACTCGTTGAACCGGTTTTCTCGCAATATAAGCAGGAAATCCCGATTAACCATCTTGATATGCCAGATGACCAACTCCCGGCAACAGGTGCGGCCATGAAAAAGCTTTTTGATCGCATCAGTCGTTACATGGGGAAAACCCTTCCAGAATAAGATGACATCCGACAAAACGCCAATCCCTGCTGCGTTGCCAGAAGCGTTAGTCAGCCACTAATCATGCGCAGTATTAAATAAAAAAACCGGTTTCAAGCACCTTTTAGATAGGAAGATGGGTAGAGTTTTTAACGCATTTCAATGCAAAGCTAGATTTGAGTGACGAGACATAAGGCAAATTTGCTAAACTCTCTCGGAGGAACCTCTCGTAATCTCTAATATCCTTATCCACAATCTTTAATAGATAATCACTATCACCACTCATTACGTAGCAAGATAGAATTTTTTCGTGTTTCTTAACCGCGGCTTCAAATTCATTAAGCGCTTGGGTAGTATTCTTTGCCAACTTTACCTCAGCAATTACAGTAACTTTCAGACCCAAAGCCTCCTGATTTAGAATATTTTCTCTTCCCTCGATGAAACCGTCCGCTTCCAACTTTCTCAAACGCTTCCAAAAAGCAGAATTAGACATACTAACCTTCTCTGCCAATTCTGAAAGTGCCAGATCGGGGTATGCCTGATAATGTTTTAGTATTCTTTCTTCGAGAGCATTCATTTAACGATAATCCTTAAATAAAATTTTTCTAGTTTTGGATTTTATCAGAAAATAATTTCGAAAATATAGGCTTATAGTGAAAAATTAGAAAACATATTTCCACCTAAGTCGCTAGAATCATATTTTGACAATCATAATACATATACCCTCCGAACAATATCTACATATGGAAAAAAAACTGCGATTTTATGTGCCAGAGCCAAAAGCGAGACCGGGTGACGTACCCGACTTTAGCCAAATCACCATCCCACGGGCAGGCAATGTCGAGAGGCCTCCAATTGATGCGTCTACAGAAACTTTGAGACATTTGCCGTTCGAATTGATCAGGACACTCAATTCGGACGGGATCCCTAAAGGTGAATGGCAACCAGATATTCCTGCCTCGGTGCTTAAGAAAATCTACAAATATATGTGCCTGACGCGCATTTTTGATGACAGGATGTTCAGGGCTCAACGCCAAGGAAAGACCAGTTTTTTCCTAAAAAGCAGAGGAGAGGAAGCTCTTGGGGTTGTGCCCTCCATTGCGTTA
>NZXB01000070.1 GCA_002701765.1 Porticoccaceae bacterium | reverse complement strand
CTGCATAAGGGACTATGTGCATGTTGAGGATCTTGCCCAGGCACACCTAAAGGCGCTTGAATTCATGCAAGTCAATAAAGGATTTTACACATTTAATTTGGGGAATGGTAATGGCTTCTCAGTGTTAGAAGTCATAAAAGCTTGTGAACATGTCTTGGGCAGAAGAGTCGACTACCAGTTCTCCGATCGACGTGAGGGTGATCCTCCTGTTTTGATAGCCGATAGCGCAAAGGCTATCGATCAACTCGGCTGGAGTCCGCAGCACACCTCACTAGAAAGTATAATAATGAGCGCTTATTTCTGGCACCTTAATAAATCAGAGTTTTCGCTCCAATAGTGAACCAATCAGGTGTTCATATCGATCTACCATACCTTCCNTACTGAGTTCATTTNTAGCTCTTTCACGCGCTTTTAGTCCGAGTCGCTCNGNGAAATTAACNTCTGTAAGTAAGACTTCCAGGCCATCCGCCAACGCTTTGGGTGAGTTAGGCTCTACAAGCAAACCATCGTCTTNATGATTAATCATTTCTTTGACNCCCACAACTGACGACCCTATGACTGCACAACCAGCTGCCATACCCTCGCTAAGCGATANTGGCATACCTTCATAATGGGTGCTTAGAACACAGATCTGGTTGCTCAANAGNAGATCTGGCACGCTGTTGCAAAATCCCAAAAAGTGGACGCGCTCATTNAGCTCTAGTTCAGTAACGAGNNACTNAGCTCGCGATGAGTGTCGATTATTCCCGGTACCTGCGAGATACACATNTGGAGAAAAACCTCGTTTAACCAACTCTCCAACTGCTCGAATAAGGGTCAAATGATCTTTTTGCTTGGCAAAACGAGCAGCCATGACAATGTTCGGAGCACGATTCTNAAAGTTTGNATACTTCAGAGACCTGTATGGNTCCANGTTAATGCCATTATTGATCGCAATCGTNTTGTCATGCGGAAAATTNAAACGTAGTAAATTTTGTCNCACGCCCTCTGAAACGCCCACTATCTTATCGGTATGTNGAGACAACCAACGCGCCTGATNCAAACGCCAGGGAGTNTAGCGTTCTCGCGAGTTATGTTCGACATGAATGATACGAGGAATCTTAGCTAGCAATCCCGCATACCGCCCCCAAAGGTGTTCACTAAAACCATGACAAACCAACACCCTCGGATTATATTTTTTCAAAAGGCATGTTAGCTCTGCGACAGTTGCAAGATGTGCCCAACCAGGAACTAATAAGACTTTAATNCCACTATCTATTGCCTGNTGGACTCTNATTGGATCTGTCGATCTTTTCTTTCTAAGCACCAAAAGCGATTTAAANTTCTGATTCTGATTTGACCCTCTCACAATCTCAAGCGCAACCTTTGTAGCNCCGCTAAAACCGCCAGTTACAAAGTGAACGATGAAGTCGGAGCTGNCGGAAGAGTTTCCATGCCAATCGGCGCCATNTTNAAAAGCCNCTCTTGACTTACTCAGGTGCACGAACAAAAAAACCAATATGAATGGCAATATAGAAAGAAAAATCGCAAATAGTCCAACACTAAAAAGTATATGAAGAAAATCCATTTTGGCTTTATCAAACTGCAGTAGGAATTCTGAGTATACTACATCGCATCGTTTCTCCAACGACAACTATGTTATCCCTTGCCAGCGAAGATGCTTTAGCCTCGGCGTTTGCGAAGTATCAAGATCTGCTAAATCGTTGCCATAGCAATAGAGTANCTCGAGCGCAAAGTTTTTGGANAGATCAAGTTGTTTAAGTTTATTTCTGTAACAATAAAGTGCCTCGAGTTTTGGCGTGCAGGATAGGTCAAGTGATGTTAGTCGATTACCGCTGCAATAGAGAATTTCAAGGTCCCTGTTAAAAAACAAGTTGAGCTGTCTGAGCCGGTTGTCCCTGCANTTAAGCATCTGGAGATCTGGAAGCCTAGAAAGGTCAATGTCATCTAATAGATTGTTGTAGCAAAATAAAACATTCAGCGCCGACGTCGATCGNAAATCNAGGTTTTCTAAACGGTTATTAAAACACCACAGTTTACGCAACAATTCCANTTGACTAATATCAATCTGNGTCAACGCATTNTTATTGCAATANAACTCCTCAAGGGAAGAATTCGCNGACAAGTCAATTTCGCTAAGNTGATTGTTAAAACATGAAAGCACTTTAAGGTTTTTATTCTTAGACAAATCAAGGTTCGTGAGTTCGTTATTACCGCAATGAAGCGTCTCCAATTGGGGGTATCGCGATAAATCCAGCTCTGCAATCCCCGTCCCGGAGACATCCAGTTCCTTTGGATGGCCAGGGTTCATAACTGATGTATCTGCCGTCACTAAAACTGCCCTCCAAAAAANACTCAATCCGATTGACTCATTGGCTCCAAAGTCNNGGCGTCTTGTGACAAGACAAAAGTTTCCNCCACAGAAAACCACTATCTTTTAGCATAAGGCGCTNACACCTCTTGTCATCGACAAAGAAAATGTTTTACATTTGGNGCCAATCAAACAATTATAGTTAATTTACTGGAGATCGATAATGCTTTATCAAATGCCTCACACACAAGGCGCGCTGCATGACTTTAAAAGCCGTTACGATAACTTCATCGGAGGGGAATGGATAGCACCCGTCAACGGAGTCTANTTTGAAAACATATCGCCAATCAATGGCTCACATCTTTGTGAGGTAGCCCGATCAAGTCAATCCGATCTCGATCTTGCGCTTGATGCTGCCCATGCTGCCGCCGGAGAATGGGGTTCCACATCGGTTACTGAAAGATCTAANCTCTTACTAAAGATTGCCGATCGGATTGAAAATAACCTTGAGTTATTGGCGTATGTCGAGACATGCNACAATGGCAAAGGGATTCGTGAAACACTTAATGCAGACATACCGCTGCTGGTAGACCACTTCCGATATTTTGCAGGATGTATCAGGGCACAAGAAGGCAGCACAGCTGACCTCGATGCCTCCACGGCGTCATACCACTTCCACGAACCACTTGGCGTAGTCGGGCAAATCATACCGTGGAACTTCCCACTGCTCATGGCGGGTTGGAAATTAGCGCCAGCGCTGGCTGCAGGAAATTGCGTCGTATTAAAACCCGCAGAACAAACCCCCTGCTCCATTATGATCATGATGGAACTTTTAGCTGACCTTCTCCCGACCGGTGTCGTGAATATCTTAAACGGATACGGCGAAGAGATTGGCGCCGCGCTCGCCCAAAGTAAGCGCATCGCCAAAATCGCTTTCACTGGTTCAACACCAGTGGGGCACTTAATCCTTGGCCATGCCGCAAAAAACCTCATTCCATCCACAGTAGAACTGGGAGGTAAATCTCCTAACATCTATTTTGAAGACATCATGGATCAAGAGAGCGACTTCATCGACAAATGTGCCGAAGGCTTGCTATTGGGTTTCTTCAACCAAGGTGAGGTTTGCACCTGTCCATCTAGGGCACTTGTTCAAGAAAGCATTTATGACGACTTTATCAGTAAGGTCCTTGAACGCGCCACCGGAATTGTCCAGGGCAACCCGTTGGACACCGATACAATGGTTGGTGCCCAGGCATCAAGAGAACAATTCGACAAAATCTTGGAATACATGGAAGTCGCTCGAAATGAGAACGCAGAATTTCTGATGGGAGGCAAGCGGGCTAGTGTTGGCAGTGACCTCTCTGGCGGTTTCTACGTCGAACCAACACTGCTCAAGGGAGATAATAGCATGCGCATCTTCCAGGAGGAGATCTTCGGGCCTACGCTGGGAATAACCACCTTTAAAGACGAGGAACATGCACTTTCAATCGCTAATGATACAGAATTCGGGTTGGGCGCGGGTGTCTGGACTCGAGATACTAACCGAGCATTCAGAATGGCTCGTGGCATTCAGGCTGGCCGTGTTTGGGTCAACTGTTACCATGCATATCCTGCACATACCGCCTTTGGAGGGTACAAAAAGTCAGGTATCGGTCGTGAGACGCACAAGATGGCTCTTGAGCACTATCAGCAAACCAAGAATGTGCTCGTGAGTCACGACATCAATCCCCTCGGCTTTTTTTAGACTTGTGCTAGATGCTCCCAGAGCTAGCCATCTAACTCCAGGAGCTCTAGAACCTGTCGCGACTGCATGTTGGCCTGAGCGAGCATTGCCGTGGCCGCCTGCTGAATTATTTGGGTTCGCGCGAGCGCCGTTGTTTCTGCCGCGTAGTCAGCGTCCTCTATACGGCTTCTTGATGCCTCGGTATTTAGCGCGATGTTCGAAAGGTTATCCGCTGCAAAGTCCAGACGATTTATGACCGCTCCAAAGCTTGCTCTTCGTTCATTTATCTGGGTGACACTGGTATCTATTCGCTCCATCGCGGTCACCGCACTATCAAATGAGTTAATTGCTGTTGGAAAAAGCGCTTGCGAATTGTTTAAGCTCTCAAGAGTTACCGTGATATCAGCAACCGCTGGCCCGGTCTCTAATCCTTTATAAGTTATTACGCCACCACTTGCCGAAGCTGACCGGAACAATCCTGTCTGAGAGGCAAGATCAGAGGCGATCGATGAGAGAGTCGCATCAAGTCCGTTGGGACTGACGACAGCCTGAATGGAATTACCCCCTGCCACAACCAAGTTTATCCTGTCGCCCTCCACTAGGTTCCTATCACTGAAATCGATCTGCGCCTCTCGGTTTGTTCCATCCTCAAGTGTCACCGTAACACCTGGCATACTGCTCGCATCCAGGAGACCAATTAACGTTAGGACGCCGGAGTTAGCAGATGCCGAACTATAGCTACCGGTAAGAGCCTCCGCATCAGACGCTATGGACGCAAGCGTCGCATCGAGTCCACCCGCTCCTATAACAGCCTCAACTTTTTGGCCCCCAGATATGTTTAGCGTAATCCGATCGCCTTCTACTAGGTTCTTACCATTGAAGTCTAATGTTGAGAAGTAGAACGCATCCTCAAGGTTTACAGTGACCCTTGGCGGGTCCGTATTCGCGTCAGGACCATTCATATAAAGTATACCGTTCTGTGAAGTTACAGACCCAAATAGCGAACTCTGAGCAGACAATTCAGTAGCCATGCTCGTGAGTAACGCATCCAGACCTTGACTTCCCAACACACCCTGCACCTGGGCGCCGCCATCAATATCGAGAGTAATCCGATCTCCAAGGACAAGATTTTTCTCACTGAAATTAATGAGATTCTGATTGGTAGTCGAATTCTTCTCAAGGCTAACTGTAACGGCTGGAAGCGACGCACCGGATGCTAACCCTGTAACGGTGAGAACTCCTGATGAGGAAGATGCCGCACTGAAGATCGCGTCCTGTGCCGTCAGTGACGAGCTTAACGATGTCAGAAGCCCATCGAGCCCGTTAGCGCCAATAACACCTTTAACCGCAGTACCACCAGCTATTTCAATCACTACCTTATCACCCACAGCGAGGTTTCTATCCGAGAAATCGATGATGGCAGTTGCGGGCGTTAGAGTGGAAGAAAATCTTTGAGCGTAAACACCATAGTCATCACCGTCTTGACCTTTAGAATTCCAAGCTGCGACGAAACCGCCGTTTGTGAGTGATGTGAGTGCCGCGAATGACTGCTCATTACCCGTAGTTGTATTGATCAGAAACTCTGACCCGACCTTGGCACCAGAAGCATCGAAGCGCTGGCCATAGATACCGTAGTCACTGCCGTCTTGAAGATTAGAAGCCCATGCCGCGACAAATCCGCCATCCGCCAGTGCAATTAATTCTTTTCCTGATTGGGTTGTTTGACTATCGGACGTTGTTGTATTGATTTGGAATTCCGAGCCTAGGGCATTGCCTGACGCATCATAGCGCTGCCCATATACGCCCCAGCTATCGCCATCTTGATTCTCTGAACTCCAAGAAGCAACGAAGCCCCCATTAACGAGCGATGTAATGCTGACAACCTTCTGATCACCAGTGGTGAAAGTGTTGATCTTAAACTCCGATCCAACTTTAACCCCAGAGGCATTATATTTTTGACCAAAAACACCCATGCCATTGCCGTCTTGACCGGGATCTTGCCACGCGACCACGAACCCGCCATCTGACAAAGAGGTCACCTTTGCATACTCCTGTCTACCGGCATTGGTTGTACTTACCTGGAACTCTGAACCTACTGGATTATTCGAATTATCATATCGTTGCCCATAGATACCATAACTATCCCCATCTTGGGCATTGGATTGCCAGGTGACCACAAAACCACCACTTGATAGAGTGGCGATACTTGCACCATACTGCCATGACGACGTATAGGTATTTACATGGAATTCTGAGCCTACCTTACTCCCCGACACGTCAAAAATTTGGCCATAAATGCCCTCGGTTCCATTTGACTCCTGCTCAGCTGCCCACACAATGGCAAAACCACCATCGTCTAGTGCAGTGATTTCAGGATATCCCTGTTGGTTTACTACGGTCGTATTGACAAGAAATTCTGAGCCGACAGCGTTTCCAGAGGAATCGTACCGTTGACCGTAAACGCCCTTTGGATAGGAACCAGAACTGTCATCCTGTGCTTCCGAGGTCCAGGTAACGACAAAACCACCATCTTTCAGGTCGGTTATGGAGGAGTATCCCTGATAACCATTGGTGTAAGTGTTGACTTGAAACTCATTGCCGGCTTTCACTGACGATGTGGCAGACTCTGTGACCGTAGGCGTTGGTGCAGCAGACTGATGAGCCCCAAAGGTTCCCTCAAAGGTCTCAGGTCTGTTAGTGACAAGTGATACCGTAATTGCGGGCAACGCCGTTCCATCTGATTTTCCGGTNAGTGTCAATGTCCCACTCCCCGCGCTAACTGAGCTGAAAAGCGAAGTTTGTCCAGCGATTTTTGATGCCAATGAAGTCAGCAACGCATCGAGCCCGTCACTACCGACAACCCCCTGAACTTTATCTCCCCCCGGAATATTGATCGCTAGAGTGTCTCCGATGCCGATATTTCGACCCGAAAAATTGATGGTTTCCTGATTCCCAGTCGCCTTTGTCGGCCACTCAAAGACCCGGAAATGCCCNGAATCTATGCCGTTGCCGTCATTCANCTGTGAGCCGACAGCGAGCCTTTTGCCATCTTTACTCAAACTTGCAACAACCGCGATATCAACCATGTTTTCGCCATCNATGTCTTGTCCTCTTTGAACCCATGCAGATCCGTTCCAGTCATATACAAATGCGCCTCCCGAAACCGGCCCGTTACCATCATTTCCNGGTGCGCCCACCGAAAGGCTGTTGCCATCGCCGCTTAGGCTCATAGTAATTCCAAACACATCGCCGGGCCTTTCACCGATAAGATCGTTCCCACGCTGCACCCAGGCTGANCCGTTCCAGTCGAACACTCTGACCCGCCCCGGATTTGCGGTGCTGTTAAGGTCGAACAAATAGGAACCGATTGCGAGGGTGTTGCCGTCATCACTGAGCGCAGTCAATCCAGCCCGTTCTTCAACCCCGTCACCATCGATATCCAAACCTCTCTTAACCCAAGCATTTCCATTCCAGTCGAACACCCTCACATTTCCGGAGTTTCTCGCACTTGCNTCATTTCGGAGCCCCCCAACCGCCAGCGTGTTCCCATCGGCACTAAGTCGGACTGTCGTGGACTCCTCCCCGACTGTCTCAGCATCAATGTCCGCTCCTCTTTTGATCCAGGCAGTNCCATTCCAGTCGAACACACGNGCACTCGCTGTTTCGGTTCCATCATCATTCTCTGTCTCAAATGCACCAATTGCCAATGTGTTACCATCTGCGCTGAGTGCGACACTTGCTCCTAACCCATCACCAGCCTCGTCACCAGAAATAGCCCCCCCTCTCTGCACCCAGGCTGAACCATTCCACTCAAAGACTTTGGTTTGNCCGGCATTTTTTCCCGCACTGTCATCAAGGCTTTCGCCTACCGCAAGGATATTTCCATCATCACTTACGGCCACCAAAACACTAACAAAATNATTTTCTGAATTGGCATATGCTGAAATATCTTGCCCTCTCTGCACCCAATTCGTTCCATCCCAGTCAAAGGCACGAACCTTACCTACAGCGTCGGTGCCTGCGGGAGCTGCGACCACAAGAGTATCACCGCCACCACTGAGCATACCCAGACCGGCCCGCTCGCCCGCCGCCTTTCCATCTATATCGCCACCCATCTGGGTCCAAGCCCGAAATGGATCGCTGACGGTGGTAACACGAGTCACGTCAATCGTTGAACTCAATGGCTCAGCTACGGGGGGTACGGAGTTATGGCTAATGTAGCTTGAACCACCCGTATCCCCCGGCACGCTCGATGCGTGCGATAAAAAGGTTCTTCCTGTTATAGTGCTTAATGGAGGCGACATAGCATGAGAGCCATAGCCGTCCCCTGCTTTTCCTGCATTGAGGTCGCCCAACTCCATCGTTGATAGCGTACCTAACTCTACCGAAATTTTTTGGCCAGCTTCAGCGCCAATCTGAAAATTCAAATTTCCGTTATAGCCGGAACCATCAAACAGAGATCGCCCGTTCCACTCCGTATTTAATGCGATACGATCGATCTCCGACTTGAGAGCCTGGTATTCGAGATCGAGTGCTGCCCTGTCTGAGGTCGTATTGGTATCCGAGATAGCTTGAATAGAGAGTTCACGCATCCGCTGCAACATATCCGTCATCGCGACCATAGCTCCTTCAGCAGTCTGAAGCATTGACATTGCATCTTGAGCGTTCCTAACTGCCTGATTGAGGCCATTAATTTGAGCAGACATTCTTGAAGAAATCGCAAGACCAGCGGCATCGTCGGCGGCCGAATTGATTCTCAACCCCGTTGAAAGTCGCTCCATTGCCTGATTCATTGCCCGATCATTCTTTGTAAGGGCATTCGCCGCAATGGTGGCGTTAATGTTAGTGTTTATTTTCACCGTCTTAGGCTGTCAGTGAGTCCTCGCTCTATTCTTTTGCCGTCATGATTGTCTCTAGCAAAATACAGACCAAAAATACGGCACATAAAAGAAGAATAAATTCAATGGCTTAAGGGGACTCTAAAAGATTACTTGCAAATCAATCAGAAATAGAGAAATTTAGAGGCTTAACGTCAATTAAATGACAGCTAGAGCTTGATTTCGAAGACTACGGACTTAAGGGGTCATAATGCCGAAAAGTTTCTTATGAAACCTGAAAATTGTTTGTACACTTCGCAGGGCCTCTCTTCATAGAAATTAGGGCGAAGCGCTGTCCCCGTCTCCGAGCATCAAACCTAACCACTGGGTTTCTGTTTGACTCTCCAACGCTATTTTGACCATGATCGTAAGCGGTATTGACAATAACATCCCTACTGGCCCGAGCACCCATCCCCATAGCAATAGAGATATAAAGACAACTAACGGCGAAAGATTTAATCCACGACCCATCCAGCGAGGTTCAACCCCATTTCCCATGACGAGATTGACTGCTAAAAACCCTCCCAAGGTTAGCGCCGCAGAACCAACTCCGAGCTGAATTAGAGCCAGCAAAACAGCGGGTACGCAGGCGATCACCGATCCCACTGCAGGAATAAAGTTGAGAAGGAACGCTAATAGTCCCCACAGCACGGCATAATCAACGCCAATAATGGAGAGCCAGACGAAGATAATCAGTCCGGTAATAAAACTTATCGCTGTTTTAATCGCCATATAATCGTTGACACTTTTTGTGAAAGTCTTGAGCCACTCGCTTGATGATCCTGGACCTCGAGCCATGGCAAGTTTTTCACCAAAACCCATGTTCTCGGCTAAAATAAAAATCACTGTCAGTAAAATCATCATGCTGTTGGTCATCACGTTGCCAAAAGACGACAAGATATTTGCGACTAACGCCATCAATTTGCTTGGGTCAAAGCTGTTCTTCCATTGTTCAGCACTTATGCCAATACCTCTCTCGCCAAGCATCTGCTGAATGCCAGCGCTCATCGACGCCAGCTTGTTTGAATACTCCGGTAAATCCTTTTGAAAATTAACCATCGCCGATCCTATAACTGCGCCGAGTAATAGGCCCACCGACATCATAAGGAGCACTACAATAAGAATCGATAAGCCAGTGGGCACGTTGCGCGATTTAAGCCATGCAACCATTGGAGATACTACCATCGCGATAAATACCGCAAGAATAAAAGGTACGATCAGCGCATTTGCCATCTTAAGGCCAGCAATAATCACGGTGAAGGCAGCAAAATTAATCAGCAGACCAGTAATGGGTGACACGTTTTGAGTCATCGACTTGCTCCCAGATTATGGAATTTAATGGTTACTCACATGCCATTCTGAATCTTTGGTAATTGATGTGCAAGCCAGCCAAACAAACAACTAAAAGGCATCTAGTGCCTAGTAAGCTCACAAAAAGAATTTGAAGACAAAGGGGTGATAACTAGTTTGAATCAAAAAACGAGCGCCGTAAGATGTTCGGCTAGAATTGGTCGGGATACTTTCCTTGAAACTGGGTATAGTATGCTCGAATTGCTGCCAAATCCGCTTCATTGTCTCCCGTCGGGTGAAAGAGTTCACCGAGAAACACCCGCTTAGTTGGGTACATCAAACCAACCATCAAGATGGGGCATTCTAAATTCATTGCGAGGCGCAAAAATCCGGTCTTCCATTTCTCAACTTTCTTCCTCGTTCCTTCCGGGGTAATGCCGATAACAATTCCTTCCTCTTCATTNGCTATCCGTTCCACATTCCTGACAATGACTTTAGGCTCTTTTCGATTTGTTGGGATCCCCCCCAACCAATGAAATAGCCACGAGATATAAGGCTTAAATGCCGTGTGCTTCATTAGCCAGCGCATCTTNAGGTCAATTGTTAGAATGGATGCCATAGCCAANACGAAATCCCAATTAGAGGTATGAGGAGCACCGATCAATATAAACCTTTTAACGTCGGGNATTTTACCCTCTATCCGCCAACCCAGAACCCTTAGGACAGTCAAACCAATCCAGCTAGAAATGAATCCTCGATTTGCGCGAAGCTGCTGAGGCGTTTGATCCGGTGAAGTCATAAAAATTATGTCTGACATATNAGATGTTGCGAACCTCGCTAATTTTCTCGGGTCGCCGAGAAATCGATATCGGGGTATCGCTGTTCNGCAAGCGACAAGTTCGCTCTAGTTGGAGCAAGATAGGTCAGGTGACCACCACCGTCAATTGCTAGGTTATCCTTTGCCTTGTTGCGAAAGCTCTCTAAGGACTTTCCGTCGGCGGTATGAGTCCATCGAGCTGAATGCACATCAACCGGCTCATAAATTGCATCCACCCCATATTCAGCTTTCAATCGGTAAGCCACAACATCAAATTGCAGCTGCCCCACCGCCCCTACAATAATGTCGTTGTTTCGTAGGGGAAAAAATACTTGTGTACTGCCTTCTTCCGATAGCTGCCGTATTCCATTCTGAAGTTGCTTTCCCCTCAGTGGATCTCGCAACCTAATAATCTTGAATAACTCAGGAGCAAAATATGGAATGCCACTAAACTTTAGAGCTTCGCCCTCACTAAAAGTGTCCCCGATATGAATCGAACCATGATTATGTAGGCCAATGATATCTCCTGCATGAGCCTCATCTAGGGACACACGCTCTCCTGCTTTAAAACTGAAAGCCTCGGCAATCCTAATATCTTTTCCTGTACGAACGTGTCTGATCTTCATGCCGCGAGAATACCTGCCCGAGCAAATGCGCAGGAATGCTATTCTATCTCGATGTCTAGGGTCCATATTCGCCTGAATCTTGAAGACGAAACCACTGAAAGATTGCTCAGACGGCGCCACAGAGCGCTCCTCTGACAGTCGAGCTTGCGGCTCCGGCGCCCAGTTTACAAACCCATCTAGCATCTCCCTAACACCGAAGTTTCCGAGTGCTGAACCAAAAAATACCGGAGTTAAAGTCCCTGACATAAATTGTTCAACGGAGAATTCGTTTGTAGCTCCCCTGACAAGTTCGAGCTCCTCTAAAACATCTTGGGCAAATGGGCCCAGAACGTCGTTGGCGCCCGCTGATTCAAGCCCTTCTATCCGAACATCATCATCCAGAGTATGTCCCCGCCCCCTCCGAAATACATGTATAGTATCAGTATAAAGGTTGTATACACCCCTGAAATCTCTGCCCATACCAATAGGCCAGTTAATGGGCGCGGCTTTAATACCTAGAACCGCTTCAATTTCATCTAACAACTCGATGGGATCCCGAATATCACGATCCATTTTATTGATGAAAGAAAAAATTGGTGTGTCACGAAGGCGACAAACTTCCATCAGCTTTATGGTTCGTGCCTCAACACCTTTAGAGCCATCGATCACCATGAGAGAGGAATCTACCGCCGTCAGAGTGCGATAAGTGTCTTCAGAAAAATCTTCATGTCCTGGTGTGTCCAAAAGATTTATCACCCGATTACCATAAGGAAACTGCATTACCGACGACGTTACGGAAATACCGCGTTCCTTCTCCATCTCCATCCAGTCTGATGTGGCGTGCCGATCACTTTTTCTGCCTTTAACAGTTCCAGCCCTCTGAATGACATTTCCCAGCAACAGCAATTTTTCGGTAATAGTGGTTTTACCTGCATCAGGGTGTGAGATAATGGCAAAGGTTAGGCGATCGGAGTGAAGCAGGCGCATTTTGTAATACAAGAATCGTGAAAGCTGAGAATTATAGCGTCGACGGCACGTCTTCGCACCCGTTTATAGCGTATAGGCTTTGTGCGTAACAAAAGACTTGTTTCATATAAAGCACACCAAAATCGCATAGGGAAGTCACCCGTTTTTATGAAATAGCAACTTAAAGTTGGATAAAGCAATGAAATTCAAAGGCCAAACCACATACGACCATGACGGCAAGCCGCCATGCTCAGGGGTGTTATTGTGCAATCTTGGCACACCCGATGCCCCTCAAAGCCGTGAACTCAGACGCTATTTGAGAGAGTTTTTAAGCGATCCCCGGGTAGTAGAATTTCCCCGAGTACTATGGTGGCTCATACTTCATCTCATTATTTTACCTATCCGACCTGCGCGTTCAGCCAAATTATATCGCAGTGTATGGAGAGCCGAGGGATCACCTCTTTTAGTGCACAGTAAACAACAAGCTGAAGGCATCTCACAACGCTTAGAAAAACATTTCGGCAGACCCATACCGGTCGCCCTTGGTATGCGTTATGGGAACCCCTCCATTACATCGGCAATCAAACATCTGACGGACCAGAATGTGAGAAATATAGTTGTGCTGCCCCTCTATCCCCAATACAGTGGTGCAACCACTGGCTCGACCTTTGACGCAATTGCAGCCGAAATGAAAAACACTCGTTGGGTTCCCGAATTGCACTTCATCGGCGGATATCAGCAATCACCTCCATACATCAATGCTCTTGCCAAGAGCATCAGAGCGCACCTAGATCAGCATGGTATGCCAGACAAACTTATATTCTCCTATCATGGTACACCGCAAAAGTACCTTGCAAAAGGAGACCCCTATCATTGTCTATGTCACCAAACGACTCGATTAGTGCGCGAGCAAATGGGCCTATCAGAAAAAATTGTGATGACCACATTTCAATCTAGATTCGGGCGTGAGCCTTGGTTGCAGCCTTACACTGATAAGACACTTGAAGACCTGCCCGCAGAGGGTGTTAAGCATGTCGCCATTATATGCCCTGGGTTTTCCTCTGATTGTTTAGAGACCCTAGAAGAAATTGAAGTTGAGGCTAGAGAAATATTCACGATTGCTGGTGGAAGTGAATTTCATTATATTCCTGCGCTAAACTCACAACCTGAACATATAGAAGCACTAACCAAAATAGTCAGCCGTCATCTCGACTAAACTTTATGCTATACCGAGAGCCGTTCCAACCAATTCTGCAAAACGGGCGCACATGGCGCCCAAGCCTTAGTCGTGGCAAGATGATCAGCTCGAGTTTCTCCCTCGTTAATCAAAGCGATAGGTTTGTTTTGGTCGTCCGCCCAAAGGCAAAACCGATAGCCTGAGTAAGTCATCAAAGAAGATCCGATAACAAGAAGACCTGACGCTGAATCCATCATTTCCTTAGCGGTCTTTAATCGTTTGAGGGGGACAGAATCACCGAAAAAGACAACATCTGGCTTCAAGATTCCTTCACATTTTAGACAACATGGGACACTTAATCGTGTAAATTCGAGATTGTCTGCATCAGCATCCCCGTCCGGAGCAACTTGTCCCGCTTGATGCACAAATTCTGGATTGCGCGTCTCAAACCATGATTGTAGCGAGCTGCGAGACAGGCTATCGCCGCAACTCAAACATTTGACTCTATCGATTCTTCCATGCAGATCAACTACATTTTTACTGCCGGCTAGTTGATGTAAACCATCAACATTTTGTGTTACTAGACCGATCACCGCACCTTTGTTCTGAAGATCACGAATAGCATAATGCGCGCGATTTGGTTTTGCTTGACTTATAAATCTCCAACCCACAACATTTCTGGCCCAAAAACGTTGCCGAGATGAAAGATTTTTAACAAACTCCTGATGCGTGACTGGTTGTTTTCTTTTCCAACGTCCAAACTTGTTCCTATATGTTGGAATACCCGAGTCAGAGCTAATACCCGCACCCGTCAGAACCAACCACCTCGGCGATTCCATTAATAAATCAGTGATTGCTTCCAAAAGAATTCCCCGTCGATAATACGTAATTAATGACACGAACGATACTATTGCCCAAATTGACATCCATAACTGTGCGGCTAATAATCAGATTATTAGAGTAGATTTTAAAACAACATGTTTACCATGTCTCCGAGTATAATATTGGGCCATTGGTCAAATAAATTTGGTTAATCGAGTTAATGGATATAAAAGCATATATGCAACATCTAGGAACCCTTGCTCAAGGTGCATCAAGAGCTCTTGCAAAGGCTTCTTTGGATGAGAAGAATTATGGTTTAGAATGTATTGCAATGCAGTTGGAAAATTGCCGAAGTTATTTGCTTGATGCAAACGCCTTAGATCTTAAAACTGCCAAGAAGCAGAACCTTGACAGTGCACTTCTCGATCGCCTCGAACTCAGCAATGAGAGGATAGATGGAATGCTCGAGGGACTCCAGCAAGTGATCAATCTAGACGATCCAATAGGATCTATGACTGAAATTGGCGAACGTCCCAGCGGAATCCGGCTGAGCAAAATGCGCGTTCCATTGGGCGTTGTGGGTATCATTTATGAATCTCGCCCAAATGTTACCATTGATGCTGCAAGTCTGTGTCTTAAGGCAGGAAACGCATGCATATTGAGAGGCGGCAGCGAGTCAATAAACTCAAATAAAGCGATTGCCAGATGCATATATGACGGGCTTTCAGATGCCGGTCTTCCGAGAACTTCGGTGCAGGTTATCGATATTACTGATCGACAGGTTGTAGGCGAGTTAATTACCTTGACCGACTATGTCGATGTCATCGTACCACGTGGCGGAAAGAGTCTCATCGCAAGAATTAGTGAGGAGGCGCGCGTTCCTATAATTAAGCACCTTGATGGAAATTGTCATATATACATCGACTCGCATGCAGATCCAAAGATGGCTGTGGAACTAGCAATAAATTCAAAAACTCATAGATATGGTGTTTGTAATGCGATGGAATCACTTCTCATTGCAGATAATATCTCGAATAAAATTCTTCCTAGTTTGTGTCAGGAACTAATCAAAAGAAATGTTGAGCTTCGAGGTTGTGATAAGACACTTGCTTTGGTGGGCGCGGCAAAAGCAGCTTGCGAATCCGATTGGTCGGAAGAATATTTGGCGCCAATTCTGTCCATAAAAGTGGTGCAGAATATTGATGAGGCAATCGAGCATATTAATCATTATGGCTCAAAGCATACCGACTCTATTGTCACGCAAAATGCTGAAAATGCTCAACAGTTCATTGAAAACGTTGACTCAAGCTCAGTTATGGTAAATGCGTCAACTCGTTTCGCTGACGGCTTTGAGTATGGTCTTGGTGCCGAGGTTGGGATTTCAACGGACAAAATCCATGCCCGCGGGCCAGTGGGCCTTGAAGGTCTGACCAGCCAAAAATGGATCGTCCATGGTAATGGACAAATTCGACATTAATATGGCTGTTGCAATCTTTGGAGGTACCTTTGATCCAGTCCATTATGGGCACATCAAGGTTGCCAGCGACCTCGCTGACCATTTGGACGTAAACTCTGTCGCTCTAATGCCTTGTGGCAAGCCGACGCATAGGCCGTCACCCGCAGCAACTCCTTCACAACGTCTAGATATGCTAAAGTTGTCCATAGTAGGAAACCAGAAATTAACCCTTGAGGCGAGTGAAATTGATACCACCACGCCAAACTACACCATAAACAGCCTGCGTAGGATTAGATCTCGAATTGGCGCCAAAGAAACGGTATTTTTGTGTATAGGATCAGATACGTTGAGTCAATTAGACTCTTGGCACCAATGGACCGACCTTACCAAATACTGTCATATCGTTGCCATTTCTCGGCCAGGTTTAAATAGAGAATATTCCTCATCTTTAAGAAATTGGATTGCTAGTCGCAGATGCAGAGATGTTACAAAATTAAAAGAAAAACCAGCGGGCTTCGTTTACCATTGTGAGCTAAGCTTTTTGGATATTTCATCCACTAAAATCAGGCAAAAGATAAAAAAAAATGAAGCCCTTCAAAAGCTTTTACCCAAAAAAGTGGTCAACTACATCCATATTAATCATTTGTATAAATAACGCAGTCAGATGTCAGAAAATCTCAAAAATATAATCATAAATGCCCTAGAAGATATCAAGGCGGTTGACGTAGTAACAATTACTGTAAGTTCGCTTACTGATGTTATGGATACAATGATCATTGCGAGTGGCAATAGTCATCGACAAGTTAAGGCGCTCGCTAACAATGTACTGAGCGATGCCAAAAATGCTGGCTTTTTCCCCATTGGCGTAGAGGGTGAAAATAACAGAGAATGGATATTGATAGATTTTGGCGATGTGGTAACAAACATAATGTTACCCGGCAGCCGCGAGTTCTATGATTTAGATCGCCTTTGGTCGCTCCGCCCCGAAAACACAAAAAGAATCGCGGGTGAAGATATCGTTGATTATCAAAAGGCCGACCAATGAAATTGAAAATAATTGGCGTGGGCTCTCGAATGCCTGATTGGGTATCTGCGGGCGTCGAAGAGTACCGACGCAGATTACCTAAAACCTTGCTTCCTCAATTGATCGAAATCCCGCTTGCCAACCGACAAAAACATCAAACCGCAATCTCTGCCAGAGAAAAAGAGGGTGAAGCCATATTAAAAAAGCTAGATCATCAAGATTATGTTGTGGCATTGGATATCTTGGGCCAATCCATGGAAACAATGGAATTAGCTAGTAAACTGCTCCGCTGGCAGGAAGAAGCTTTACATGTAGCACTACTTATTGGCGGTCCAGATGGCATGAGCAACTCTTGCTTGAGCCGAGCTGATCTGCGTTGGTCTCTATCTGATTTAACTCTTCCTCATGCTCTGGTGCGCGTATTAATTTTGGAGCAAATATATAGAGCATGGAGTATTAATACCAGACATCCCTATCATAGGTCGTGATGAGATGATTACCAATACTTTCGTTGATTTCGAAGCCTCTCGTAAGCTCTTCGTTAAACGAGTTGTGATCTCAGGTATTTTTGTACTAATCCTTCTATCTTTAATTATGGCTAGATATTATGATCTGCAAGTGACTCGCCACCAAGATTTTGTAACTCAGTCGGATAATAATCGAGTGCATGTCAGGCCTGTGAGTCCTACAAGAGGTCTAATTTATGATCGAAACGGCAAACTATTAGCTGATAACAGATCAACATATAATCTAACCATCGTTCGAGAGCGTTCTGAAGATTTAGATAAGTTACTCGCAGATTTAGGCAGCCTGATCGACATCTCCGAAAATGATATCAGCGAATTCAAAAAACGGCTGAACCGACGGAAACCCTTTGCAAACACGGCTCTCAAATTCGATTTGACTGAGCAAGATCGTAGCATACTTGCTGTAAACAGCTTCCGGTTAGAAGGGGCTGAAGTTTCAGCGCACTTGACGCGCCACTATCCTAAAGAAGCTATGTTCGCTCACGCAGTGGGTTACGTGGGCAGAATTAACGAGCAAGAAATGTCCATTATAGATCCCGTTAGATATAGCGGAACAGACTCAATTGGCAGAATAGGTATCGAAAAGGAGTATGAAAATCATCTTATAGGTCAAGTCGGCAGTGAACATGTAGAAACCAATGCGCGTGGGCGTGTTATGCGCTTGATGAGCAAAAAAGATCCTCAACCGGGCCAAAACTTGACGCTGCATCTCGATAGCAATCTTCAGCAGGTTGCCTATAACGCTCTAGAAAATTACCGAAGCGCACTCATTGCAATCGATGTGAAATCGGGCGGAATTCTAGCAATGGTTAGCACGCCCAGTTACAACCCAAATGCCTTTGTATCAGGGATAGGAAAAAAACATTATGCCGCATTGATAAATTCCGCCGACAGACCGCTCTTTAATCGGGCCTTGAGAGGTCAGTACCCACCAGGGTCAACAATAAAACCTATGCTCGGTCTAATTGCTCTGAATGAAGAAATCGTGACGGCCGAGCATACCATTTCTGATAGCGGTTACTTCTACTTAGATGGCGTTTCGAGACCTTGGAGAGATCACAACGCAAAAAAAGGAGGTCACGGCGCCGACGTCAATCTCGCGCGAGCAATCGTTGAATCATGCGATGTCTACTTTTATACCATGAGTACTGAGATGGATATTGATTTGCTTTCCTCGAATAGCAAATTATTTGGTTTTGGAGGAAAAACCAATATTGATATTCCAGGCGAGCAAATAGGTATTATGCCCGACCGACACTGGAAGAAAAATGAATTGGGCGAGGCTTGGTTCGATGGAGACACTGTCAATGCAAGTATCGGACAAGGCTTTATGTTGGCAACTCCATTGCAACTAGCTGTTATGACCGCGCGCATAGCATCTAACGGCAAAATAGTTACCCCCCGGCTTGTTAAAGCGATTAATGGTGAAGGAATAGAGCCCAATCATGAAAATTCTGATCTTACTGATATCGATACTCTTCACTGGGACTACATCCACAAAGCAATGCAAGACGTCATCCATAGTCCTAAAGGGACTGCTAATAAGATTTCAACTGGTTTAAATTATAGAATGGCCGGAAAAACAGGTACCGCTCAGGTTGTCAGCATCGATGCAGATGATGAGTATGATAAAACTAAAATGCAGGAAAGGCAGTGGGATCATTCGCTTTTTATAGCCTTTGCGCCAGCGGATGACCCCGAAATTGCAGTCGCTTTGATCGTCGAAAATGGTGGTCACGGGAGCGTGATAGCTGCTCCAATAGTGCGACTAGTCATAGACGAATTTATGAAAACTTCGACAAATGAAAGCTTAGTACTAAGGTGATTATTCATGCATGAAAGTGATTTTGTCCGCCGCATTCAATCACTCGGCGATCGCTCCGACGAAAAAAACGTGCTTGAACTTGACTATTTTTTGATAGCTATTCTACTTTCATTGTGCTCTGTCGGTATTCTGATAATCTACAGTGCTACTGGGCAAGATACATTTTTTGTGAAACGTCAGTTGCTGTTCATAGCATTCGGATTCACCCTGATGTGCATAATGGCTAATTTATCACCCAGGGTCTGGGATAGATGGGCGCTCTTTTTGTATGCCATTGGGATAGTATCACTCGGTATGGTTCTGGCTTTTGGCGTTGAAGCGAATGGCGCAAAGAGGTGGCTTAACCTCGGTTTTACGCGACTGCAGCCATCGGAACTAATGAAAGTTGCAGTACCGTTAATGATTTCATCTTACATCTCAAAGAGCAGTGTTCCTCCAACTTTCAAAACTATCCTCGTCTCGATCATGTTAATTCTTCTGCCCGTATTGCTAGTTATTAATCAACCTGACCTCGGCACAGCGCTCCTTATATTCATATCGGGCTTGATTGTCTTGTTTCTGTCAGGCATAGGGCGAAGTTACATTATTAGTGGATTTATACTTGCTCTGGCCGCAATACCAAGCCTCTGGCTATTTGTGATGCGAGACTACCAAAAGCAACGCGTCCTGACCATGTTCAACCCCGAGCAGGATAAATTAGGTGCAGGCTGGAATATAATTCAATCGACCACAGCAATTGGTTCAGGCGGTTGGTACGGTAAGGGCTGGATGAACGGAACACAATCTCAACTTAACTTTCTACCTGAGAGTCATACAGATTTTATCATTGCAGTGTTAGCAGAAGAATTTGGCTTGGTAGGTGTAATGGTTCTAAACTGCCTCTACCTGATTCTTGTAGGCCGTTGTATCTCCATAAGCATGAATTCCGAATCAATGTTTGGAAGACTTCTGGCAGCAAGTATAGGACTCACTTTATTTGTTTTTGTATTGGTTAATCTCGCTATGGTCTCAGGAGTCCTGCCAGTTGTTGGAGCCCCTTTGCCTTTTATCAGCTATGGTGGAACTGCCATTGTGACCTTATTCGGAGGTTTTGGTATTCTAATGTGTATCTCTAATGAATCTAAAACTAATAGGAGCAGTAATTGAAAAAGTTTATCGGTTGGCTATTAATTCCAGTTTGGGCTTTTAGCTCATTAGCTCGAGCAGATTATTCTGAGCACCCAGACGCGGCGGAATTCATTGATTCCATGGTGAAGACTCATCAATTTTCTCGAATCGAGTTGACCGAGTGGCTGTCCAATGCAAAAAAAATTGATTCAATTATAGCCGCTATGTCGCGCCCTGCCGAAAAAGTAAAACCATGGCATGAATATAGGAAACATTTTATATCAGATCAGCGAATATCTTGGGGGGTAGACTTCTGGAACGAGCACAACGTCGTGTTACAAAAGGCACAGCAAACCTTAGGTGTGGACTCTGCTGTTGTGGTTAGCATTATCGGAGTCGAAACGAACTATGGAAGAAATGTGGGGAACTATCGAGTCATAGATGCTTTAAGCACATTGGCTTTTGACTTTTATAGGGATATTGAGCCAAGAGAAAAACGACGATTATTTTTTACAGGGGAATTAGAGAATCTAATACTTATTGGTCGCACCCAAAAAGTGGATCCTACGTCCTTAATGGGCTCATATGCCGGTGCAATGGGATGGGGTCAGTTCATGCCGAGCAGTTACCGAAATTATGCTATAGATTTTGATCAAGACGGATATGCCGATATATGGAAAAATCCCAACGATGTCATAGGAAGCGTGGCCAACTATCTGGCACAACATGGATGGGCCGCGCAAAAGCCCATTGCTATTCGAGCCTCACGAGAAGAGCCAACAAGTGAAATGATAAAGAGCTCTGCGATAGTACATTATACTGTTGGGCCAGGTGACACACTGTATTCAATCGCCAAAAAGTTTGGTACCGAACATTATAATTTGCAAAAAGTAAATGACCTTAAAAATCCAAATGAGCTTTTTGTGGGGCAAGATCTGACAATTTCCTCTGATGTGAAAATTAATGCATTGACTCGCCCATCAAAAACGATTGCTGAACTGAAGGAAGCAGGTTTCGACGCGCTTGAGCCAGCTCCGAGCGATATCAAAGCATTCCCAATGAAATTGGATGCTGGAAATAAGGATGAATATTGGATAGGCTTTAATAACTTCTATGTTATCAGCAGATATAATCCTCGAATCAAATATGCAATGGCGGTATATCAATTGAGTGAACTCATCCAAAATGAATACTGTGCAATCAAAAGTAAATGTTGAATTTATCCTATTGATAGTATGCGCCGTCCTAATTCAGGGCTGTAGCCAAATCAACCAAGTAAAAGACGTGAAGGATGGTCCCGGTCGTGAACTAGATGTGAGCTCTATACCAGATGCGATTCCAAGAATGGAACCCATAACGGTAGCCGGGAATAAGAATCCATATACAGTCTTTGGCAAGACATATCACTTGCTCCCCTCCGCTGAAAAATATCGCCAGGTTGGAATAGCTTCTTGGTATGGAAAAAAATTCCATGGTAATCCGACTTCAAATGGAGAAATCTATGATATGTATGCCATGACGGGAGCACACAAGACACTCCCAATCCCGTCATATGTTCGTGTAACTAATCTAGAGAACAATCGATCTATTGTGATTAGGATTAACGATCGAGGACCGTTCCATAGAGATCGGATCATCGATCTGTCCTATGTAGGTGCATTAAAATTGGGCTTTGCCGATCAAGGTACTGCTCGAGTCAAAGTTCAGGCTTTAAGGCCAGAAACAAAGCTAAATGGCCAACTAGTGGAGCTTGATACACAAATTCAACCTCAATCAGAGGCTCGAAGAAAAATTGTGGATCTTCCTAAACTCCCTCGAGGAGGCGTTTTTCTTCAGATAGGTGCTTTTATAGAACGATCGGGTGCCGAAACTCTTAAAGAAAAAATCCAACCACTTACTTCCCTGCCTATTGAAGTCCTTCAATACAAAAATTTATTTAAGGTAAAGATTGGTCCCATAAGAAACAATGATCGCCTCACAATGCTGCAAAAAAAGGTTAACGAAAAATTCGGCATAGCCCCCTTTATTCTTTGGCCTTGACATGTAAGACATCTGACTTGTCAAAATACCAGATGTGATAAGATACAGTTCGAAACTCGAATTATGAAAAGAGAATACCATGCATAGAAAAAGTCTTGTCCACCAAACTTTATTCCTCCTTTTTATCATCTTGAGCACAAACATAGCGGCTCAAAATCCAGTGCCAAAAGCCCCCGATTTGGATGGAAAAGCTTGGATACTAATTGATGCGAACACTGGTTTTGTTATCACCGAAAATAACGCAGATGAACCATTGCCGCCAGCTAGTTTGGCAAAGATGATGACTACATACATAGCAGTAAAACAAATTAAGCAAGGCACCTTAAGAGATTATGATGAGGTCCTTGTTAGCGACAACGCATGGGAAAAAGGCGGTGCCAAAACCGACGGATCGACTATGTTTCTGAGTCCAAGAACAACCGTGCCCGTGATTGACTTGATGCGCGGCATCATTATTCAGTCAGGCAACGACGCGGCCATTGCTCTAGCCGAGCATATTAGTGGGAGCGAGGACGCATTCAGTAATCTAATGAACGACAACGCGGCTGATCTCAGCATGGACAACACTTTTTATTACAATTCCACAGGTCTGCCAGCCGAAGGGATGTTGTCCTCAGCGCGAGACCAGGCTAGGCTGGTAAGAGCAATCATCGAACTCGATCCTGAGTATTATGCGTTATACTCCGAAAAATATTTCCAGCACAATGATATCAACCAACCGAACCGTAACCGGCTGCTTTGGAGAGATAGTAGTGTCGATGGACTCAAAACAGGTTATACCAAAGCGGCAGGATATTGTTTAGCAACATCTGCCAAACGAAAGGACATGCGATTAATATCCGTCCTTATGGGCTCAACCAGTGCTGAGTCTAGAGCAAGGCAAACTCAGAAACTCTTATCTTATGGTTTCAGACATTTTGATACGAAAAAAATATACGCTCAAGGAGATATTCTTAAAGAGAATGCAAAAGTCTGGTTTGGTTCAGATGATTTCCTTAATCTCACCATCGCGCAAGATATTGTCCTAACCCTCCCGCGTAGATCCGAAAAAAATTTAGTTGCTAATATTATAGTTGATCAACAACTAGAGGCTCCAATCATTGCGGGCGAGGAATTGGGCCGACTACAGGTATCTCTTGCAGAAAACACCCTAGTCGATGTTCCATTAGTTGCTGAAAAAGACGTATCAGAATCCGGTCTTTTTTCTAGATTTTATGATTGGGTTGTACTGTTTTTTACCAACTTAATGGCATAGCACCAACATTTTGAAAACTAGACGACCAAATGAGCTAACTTAACTACCACTGGGCAAAAGATGCGCGAAACTGCTCCCCTACTAGAATTTCCATGTCCATATCCGATTAAAATATTGGGTGAAAGGAACCCTGATCTTCGCAAGCAGATCGTTTCAGTAATTAAAAAACATTCATCAACTTTCGATGACCAATTAACCAAGATCCGCCAAAGCCGGAAAGGACGCTGGCAATCTGTCACAATAGTTTTACACGCAACTGGTGAACATCAGATCAAAGCCATTTATGACGATCTGAGCCGTAACCCTCTAGTTCGTATGGTGCTATAGTGTGACTAAATCTAGCAGTCTAGTCATTCGACAACTGGGAGAAATTAGTTATTCAGACACCCTGAAGGCGATGCAGAAATTTACAGAATACCGAAACTCTGATACCGACGACGAAATCTGGCTGCTTCAGCATCCGCCAGTATTTACAATGGGTCGCACTAGAAAAGATGAGCATATACTTGTTAAAACCAATATCCCTGTGATTCAAACGGATCGAGGTGGTGACATCACATACCATGGGCCAGGACAAATTATCGCTTATGTATTAATAGATCTTAGACGACGACGACAAGGAGTGCGGCAATTTGTGAACGCGTTGGAGGATGTGGTAATAAAAACCTTGTCACATTGGCAGCTTGCTGCGAAAAGATATAAAAACAGGCCTGGTGTTTTTGTGGGAGAAGCTAAAATAGCGTCCATAGGACTCAGAGTTCAAAAGGGATGTAGCTACCATGGCATCAGTCTAAATGTAAGCATGGATTTATCCCCTTGGAGTCTCGTTAAGCCTTGCGGGCTGGATATATCCATGACTCAACTCTGTGACCTAATTGATTCAAAAATAGAAAAAAAAGATGTTCTCGAAATTTTTACCAATCATTTATGCAACACTCTTAACTATACAAAGAAAAGTGCTGTCACCACTCCTTTTTCTGTGGCAGACTAANTCGTTATTAGACAACGCGTTGATTCCATGCCTGAAAAGCTCATAGTCCCACCAAAANGATCTAANCGGCNCAAGCAAGGCGTGAAGCTGCGCAGTGCTGACAAGGTAGAGCATATCCCAGTAAAGGTAATCCCTACATTACATTTTGAGCGCAAGCCTGCTTGGCTAAGAACTAGCCTATCAATTTCACCTGAACGCAAACGGGTAAAGGATTTGTTGCGGGCTAATAGCATGGCAACTGTATGTGAAGAGGCCAATTGCCCNAATTTAAACGAGTGTTTTAGTAATGGTACCGCTACATTTATGATCATGGGTGANATCTGTACTAGACGATGNCCGTTTTGCGATGTTGGCCATGGACGTCCTAATCCCTTAGATGAGAGTGAACCAGGCAATCTAGCTCGTGCAATCTCTGCTATGGGGCTAAAATACGTAGTAATTACTTCTGTTGATCGCGACGACTTGCGTGATGGGGGCGCCCAACATTTCGCTAAGTGTATAGAAGAAGCGAAAAGGCTTGATCCAAAGCTCAAAGTTGAAATACTGGTACCAGACTTTCGGGGTAGAAAAGAACCCGCACTTAAATTCTTAACCGAAACCCCTCCAGATGTCTTTAATCACAATATCGAAACNGTGCCTCGNCTTTACAGGCAAGTTCGCCCTGGAGCAAATTACAATTGGTCNCTGAATCTCATGAATGACTATGCATTGATGAATCCTCGCGTNCCTACTAAATCAGGGCTNATGGTGGGCTTGGGTGAAACTAAGGATGAGGTCNTTAGAACGCTGGATGATTTGCGAGAACACAANGTAGCAATGCTNACNATCGGGCAGTATCTGCAGCCATCCGCGAACCACCTTCCCGTAGATAGATTTGTTCACCCAGACGAGTTCTCTGAATATTCAGAATACGCATTTAACATTGGTTTCTCACAAGCCGCCTGTGGCCCATTGGTTCGCTCAAGNTATCACGCAGACAAACAAGCAANCGGAGCGCAAATCACTTGAGCTGCGCCGAAGCTTAACCATCGCAAACATGTTGCTGCCCATTTTTAAAAGACATGAATAATTCTATGTCTCAATCCAAACTTCTCTAAGAGGCTCACCAAAATCATCGTAGATGACCTTTTTGCGAGGGGTAGATCTCGGGACTACCGATGGCGGATTTCTTAAATTTGACTTTCGCTTGTCTATTGCCAAAATCACTTCNTTTAGATCATTCTGATAAGATAAACCAAGACCCACAAATTCGGCTTTTTTGCGCAGTATATCAGCCCTTTCTGCGCTTTCCCCCGCCCGATACTTCTTAATTTTACCGCCTCGAGAAAGATACTCTTCCGTCTTTCGAAGAATATCCTGTCGAAGGATTCGTTTGCTGCCTACCAAAAGCACCTCAGTTCAATCAACTCGGCTATTAGTCTAACAAAATTGGCTTGTTGCTGGAACGTCATTAACAATAAGTATTCTCTTTATTCGGAAGAAGACCTAAACAAAATGGGTAGTCTGGCTCGGATGATGCTTGGAAGAAGCAACATAGCTGGAGTTAATAACAACGTCATGACCGTAGACAAAGTCAAACCATTTACTATCGCACTCGCAAGAGGTTGCCACCAAGAAGCAACTGAGCCTCCATACTCCCAAGACCGATTTACAATATCAACACTCAGTCCATTTGCCAATGGAAGCAGACCAACAATAGTAGTAACAGTGGTAAGCAAAACGGGGCGAAAACGTGACTTAGCTGCCCTGAAAACTGCTTCCTGGGCACTTACATCAGTTTCTCTCTCGCGTATAAAATTAAAAGTGTCGATCAGCACAATATTATTATTCACCACAATTCCCGCTAAAGCTACTATCCCAACCCCAGTTAGGACGGTACTAAAAACTGCCTGACTAACAACGAGACCCATGAGCACACCAGCAGTCGAGATAACAACGGCAAATAGTATCAAGAATGCCTGATAGAAACTATTGAACTGGGCAACCATCATTATCATCATTAACCCCAATGCCATTGTGAATGCCGTGGATAGAAAGGCTGCAGACTTAGCTTGTTCTTCATTAGCCCCACGAATTTTTACCTGAACATCTGGATGAAACTTCATGCCCGCCAACCAGGACTCAATCTGTCCGGTCTGCTCATCTGCAAGATACCCATCTTCGGTATAACCCATGACGAGAACCGCCTCCTCCATATCGATGCGCTGAACTACATCCATTTTAGGTTTTGGAACACGATGGGTGAAATCACTGATAGGAACTGATCCAGCTTGTGAGTTAATTACAAGAGCTTCTAAGGCCGACAATTTACGCTCGTCTTCAGGGAAGCGAAGACGAATCTCAACCTCTTCTTCAACATCATCCGGACGAAACTTTCCTATCATCAGTCCGTCAGTTACCAGCTGAACTGCTTGTCCAACATTTGCAACATTAACTCCTTGCATCGATGCTTTTGATCGGTCCACATCCATTTCCCACTGTACACCAGAAATTGGTAGTGTATCCTCCAACCCTCGAATACCCTCCACATTTTTACGAATCCAATTCTTAATCATGATTGCCGTATCATGCAGGGCGACTCGATTGGTCGATGATATCTGTATCTGTATGTCCTTCCCTGTAGGGGGGCCACTATCAAGATTCTGCGCTGAAACTATGAGACCCGGCATGTCTGAAGTGACTTGCCTGACCTTGGCAAAAACTTCCGTACTACTGAGGCTGCGCTGAGAAGTAGGCACTAGCTCTACAAAAAAATTACTTATCTGATCGCGACTTGAATCTCTCTGCAATCCCATGTCTTGGCTTGATGAGTATAGCTGGCGAATTTCTTTGATACCGCTCTTCTTGACGCGATCCTCAACTGCTGACGTCATCATGCGTTTCTGCTCGACCGAATAGTTGCCCTGAGCTCGAACTGTCATTACCCCGAATTGATTTTCAATGTTAGAAAAGAAAACCACCCCAGCTCCGAACTTTGAGTAAGCAACAAATATTACAACGATGAGTAGGCTAGCCATAGAAATCGCAGAAAGAGGCTTTCTTATAACCAAATTTAACAAACTGACGTACATATTTTGCAAAGGGACAAAAAGTGCTTGCGCCGACATCTCGGGGTCAAAATATTCCGTTTCATCATTCTTCAAAGCCGCCTTTTTACCCAAAATAACACCCAATGTGGGGGCAAAGATCAGGGCATAGAGAAGCGACCAAGCCAGCACGGCAAAAACCGTAGTGGGGAGATATGACATAAACTGCCCCGCGACCCCGGGCCAAAATAAGAGAGGCAAAAAAGCTGCCAAAGTCGTACCTATCGATGCTGAAACGGGAAGTGCCATCCTGGCTACTGCGCTGCGGTATGCCTCCCTAGAGGAGGAGCCAGCTGCAATCTGGGTGTTAGCAAATTCCACAATGACAATTGCACCATCGATTAGCATCCCGAGAGAAAGAAGCAAACCAAACATGATCATAAAGTTATAAGTGTAGCCAAGAATGGAAATAATTATGATTGAACCAAGCACACAGAATGGTATTCCCAGACTGACCAAAAATCCGGCCTTAATTCCCAAAGTGGCGACTACCAAAATCAAAACCAAACTCATCGCAGTTAAAATGTTACCGGATAACTCATCCACCATGGATTTTGCATGAAAGGAATTATCAAAGATAAAATCGATAGCTATTTCTTTTGAAAAATTATTACTCTCGAGTTCGACTAACTCTCTAACCATCTCCACCATCTCAATAGAATTAGTTCCAGTGCGCCTTGAAACATATATTGACATCGCTTTTTGCCCATTTAATGAGCTGAAACTGCTTGCGTCCTTAAACGTACGACGAACTGATGCAATATCTCCAAGCGTCACAACACCATTAGCGCTGCTTCTAATGGGTAATAGCTTAATATCTGCCGCTGTTTCAATTAGCGCTGGCACAACAATGTTGAAACGACCTGCACCGGACTCCATATCGCCTGCAGGAACTAACAAATTATTTCTTGCAACAAGGTTTAGCACCTCATCCATTGTTATGCGGTAATGTTGCAGACGTCTAGGATCAAGAACAACCTCAACAACCTCTTCCCTGTCGCCATAAATTTTAGCTTCCATGACCGAAGGAATTTTTTCGATTTGCTTCTGGAGATAGTTTGACATGCGAGCAAGTTCTCTCTCTGAGACCAACTCACCTGACAAAGCTACCACCACATCGGGCTCACCAACAGCAGCGAGTTGATCAACCACAGGTTCTTCAGTATCGGCAGGGAAGTCTGCACTGGCCCTATCAACTGCCTCGCGCAAATCAGAAATAGAACTTTTGACCTCTTGTTCGGCATCGAATTCAACGACAATATATACTGCGCTCTGACGTGCGGTAGACACCACCTCTTTGAGCCCTTCGAGCGTTTTGAGTTCCTTTTCAATGGGCCTTGCAAGCAGCCGGATTCCGTCGTCAGGGGAGATGCCATGATGAATAACACGGACTATAGCCACCGGCACATCCACTGCCGGCTCCGTCTCAACAGGCAAGTTGACACGAGATACAAAGCCAGCGAATAGAACTAGCGCCATGATAGAGAGAGTAACCCGAGGATTATCGATAAGAGTATATATAACGCTCAAGAGTCAAATCTTCACTATTATTTTAACTTTTTAGCGGGCGTTGCAAAGACCGGACTAACGTTTTCTCCGGCAGTAACATAATTCTGGCCCATGGTTATCAGATCCGCACGTTCCGGCAAACCTTGGACCCAAATACCATTCTCGCCCACGCCCAATTGCTCTACGGTCATGTTTTGTATTTGGTTTCCGTTAGACAGAATCTTTACCATCATGTTTCCATTGTCATCCAGTAACAGCACCGAAGCTGGGATTAAATGTGCTCTTACAGCTCTAGTCTCCGCGGCCAATGTCCCTGCAATCCCAGCCCGTAAAATACCACTGCTATTTTTAAATTGTGCCTCAACTCTATAAGTCTGAGTTACCGGATCCGTGGTAGAAGCTAGGTAAGTAATTACAACATTGTCTATGATACCCTCGCTGTGAATGAAGTCCGCCCGCTGACCTAAGCTCAATTTGGTTATATCTGCGGCTGAGACCTGTCCAATAATTAGCATTGGGTCCAGCTCTACAATAGTCGCGCAGATCTGCCCAACTTGGGCATAGTCACCAATTTCAAGAGGCCGATCTTCAATAACGCCAGAAAAGGGTGCCAGCATACGTAATTTTTTTACTCGGTATTCTGTCTTCTCTTGATGAGCTTTAGCCGCTTCCAGATTTGCTAGAGACCTGGCAATGGCCAATTCAGACTGGACACCTTTCTGTTTTAGACTTAGGGCACCTATATATTCGAGTTCGGAGCGTGCCAAAGCGGCTCGAGCACTGGCATTCGCGGCAAGGCGATCCTGAGGATCTAACTCACAAATTGTTTCACCAGTGCCAACTAGGCCGCCTCGCTTAACAGGCAAGGACAAAACTTGTCCAGACAACTCAGCTCTGATGTCCACCTCTCGATTGGCTTTGGTCTTCGCTTGCACTGAAATCAATGGCTGATAAGACTGCTCAACCAACCGTGTAACTTCAACTTGAGTTAATTGAGCACCTTGAGTTTCGCTAGAGGGCTGATCTGAATCTTCAGGCCACCAGACAGCACTTGATAGCCATAAAAATATGACTACAGCCAATATGACCGATATCCGAATATTCCGATTCAAGAAGATGACCCAGTCAAATCTTTTAACCCCAAAACGGTCTTAATCTCAGTAAGGGCTTTCAGAGAAATCAAATACTTAGTAATGGAGCTATCACTAGGCTTACAATGGCCATCACATTGATGAGAATATTCATAGCCGGACCTGAAGTGTCTTTGAATGGATCCCCAACAGTATCTCCGACCACCACAGCGGCATGCGTGTCAGAGCCCTTACCCCCAAGATGCCCTTTCTCAACATACTTCTTTGCATTATCCCAAGCCCCTCCAGCATTGGCCATCATGAGCGCTAAGCTCACACAGCCGAGCAATCCGCCCGCCAACATACCACCGAGCGCTTCAGCGCCCAAACCTAGGCCGACAATTACTGGCATAGAAACTGCTATCACACCGGGCAACATCATCTTTTTGAGTGCTGCTTCCGTAGCTATTTCTACGCACCGTTCCGAATCGGGATCCGCTTTTCCTTCCATCAGCCCCGTAATCTCTCGAAATTGCCTTCTTATCTCGTTAATCATTTCAAATGCAGCATCGCCAACTGCAGTCATGGTGATCGAAGCTATCAGAAAAGGAATGCAAGTGCCGATAAACATTCCTACCAAGACTACAGGTTGCGTAAGTGCAAGCGAGAACTCTGGATTTCTGAGCGATACAACTGCAGAATAAGCTGAAATGATCGCAAGAGCGGCCAATGCGGCTGCCCCGATTGCAAACCCTTTACCAATAGCTGCAGTAGTGTTGCCTAACTCGTCGAGTGAGTCAGTGATTTCTCTCACTTCCTCTCCCATGCCTGCCATCTCAGCAATGCCTCCAGCGTTGTCAGCTACAGGGCCATAAGCATCTATGGCCATTGTAATTCCTACCGTTGCCAACATTCCGACGGCGGCTATACCAACACCATAAACGCCGGACAAATCTGTAGATACAAAAATAACGGTAGCTAAGACAATGATTGGGACGACCACGGATTGCATACCAACAGCTAATCCAGAAATCATCACAGTAGCAGATCCAGTCTCCCCAGACTCTGCAATTTTTTGGATTGGTGCTCCTCCAGTGTAATACTCCGTGACTAAGCCAATTAAGACGCCACCTGCGGCACCGCAAATCACACACCACAATACGTTCATCGAAACGCCGGGAAGTGCTTCGATCAGAACATAGGCCATTCCGATAAAAATTATTGGTGCTAATAATGTTCCGGATCTGAGAGCATTTGCGGGAGCACTATTTGACTGCATCCTTACAATAAAAATTCCAGCAATAGAAGCTATTAAACCAACCGATGCTAATGCAAGAGGTAACAGCATCATATCTTTTGAATTCAATGTATAAGCTATGGCTATTGAGGCAATCATCGATCCGCAGTAAGACTCAAAAATATCTGATCCCATGCCAGCAACGTCGCCTACATTATCACCGACATTGTCAGCTATTACTCCCGGATTACGAGGATCGTCCTCAGGTATGCCGGCCTCTATTTTTCCTACCAAATCTGCGCCGACATCAGCACTCTTAGTAAATATGCCTCCACCTACCCGAGAGAACAAAGCCACAACAGAGGCTCCCATACCAAATCCCTCCAGCGCATGCACATCTGACTCACTGAAAAAATAGTACAATGACCCTAGTCCAATTAGGCCTAGGGAAGCTACACATAAACCCATCACCGAACCGCCATAGAAAGATACCGACAACGCTGCTGATGCCCCTTCTGTTTGGGCTGCGGTTGCGGTCCTCACATTAGCTTTTGTCGCCGCATACATGCCTATAAAACCCGCTAATGAAGAGCAAGCAGCGCCAACAATCACTGCTATCGCAGATTCTATAGACAAGAAGACACCTACAAAAACTACCAAAACAGCCACGAAAACGAGTAAATATTTATACTCGGTTTTCATAAAAGCTAACGCTCCAGTATGAATCTGGTCGCCAATCTTCTTGACGTCAGCCACGCCATCAGGATACCTCATAACGAGGCGATAAATTGCAAAGGCGGCGATCATGCCGAAGACGCCCAGGAGTGGCGGAAGTAGTAAGATGTCCATAGAAATTCCTATTGAGAAAGAGGTTGTGACTTCTGCGCGATACTATAACAAAAAAGGAAGCTTGATCCCAAGTCATTCTATGCAAGGCACCAACTTTTCACTTAACTTAAACTTGTCATGCTCAAACTGCTGACTAACGTTTTATACTTGCTCATAGGTCTCTCACTTAAGGAAACTAATTGGGTCTGCAGGTTTGCCGTTCTGTCTAATCTCGAAATAAAGCACCCCGGAGTGGCCTAGCTTGGATATAATTTGCATTTTCTTGACTATCTGTCCTTCGGCAACCAGAATTTGGTCATTCTGCGCATAAGCGCTAAGCAGAGCATTGGTATGCTTGACTATTATCAACTTCCCGTAGCCTTGAAACCCGTCTCCTGCATAAACCACCTCTCCGGAATACATCGGTCGGACAGCAGATCTACTTACACCCTGAATCCTTATACCTTTTTTCAATTTTTCAAGATCAAATTGGTCAATAATTTTTCCTCTCACAGGCCATTGCCAATTTAGAGATGTGGAGTCTTTCCTGGTAGTCTCGACAAATGGCCTCGCCTCGCCACCATTCAATATCTCTTTCTGATCGACAGCGCCAGCATCTTTTGACTCATCAATTTCTTTCCCTATTACAATGGTTTGAAATTCTGAGTTTTTTTCTTTTCTAGACTCAACCTTTTCTGAATTTTTGTCCGAATATGACGAAATTATTAAAGCTTGACCGACCCTAATTTGGGAATTGGTGCCAATTTTATTTATCCGAGCTAGATACGCAACATCCAAGTCATAACGCCAAGCAATTGAATAGAGGGTTTCGCCTTGCTGAACAATATGAGTGTTGAATAATGCAATGGACGGTATTTCTAGACTTGAAACAGGCGCCTTTTGTGATACACATCCCACTATAAGAACAGTCAAAAAAAAGGTCGGAAATTTGAGTGACATCACATTTAATCAAACTATCGTTTTTTTAGAGCTGCTCCCCGCATAATTGAGCAGCGCGACGAGGACAATGCCCATAGAAGCCCATATTAAGCAATATAGAACTTGAGGCTCGGATTGTGCGACCACAGCATATTGATCAGGCCATAAATTGACAGAATTTCTAATTGCTCCACTCTCATGATTGCCAACTATGGTCTGTTTCCATGGCCAAATAGCGTCAAGGCTTCCGATTAAAAAGCCACACATGGTAATCACAACTGTCGTTTCATAGGCTCGTAATTTCACAAGCAATCGAGAAAAAGCCATCAATCCAATCAGACCGCCAACCCCAAAAGTCGACAATATATCCAAATGTAGTTCATTCAATGCCTCAATAATGGTGGGATATAGCCCTAATAAAACCAATATCAAAGTGCCGGAAATCCCCGGAATGATCATTGCACAAAAAGTCACCCCGCCCGAAAAAAATAATCCCAAATAACCAAATTCANTTAAAACTAGGGGCGCANGCGAAAGACCTAAAGCAGCAAGAATACCTAGACAAAAAAGTAGCCANTGNTACCATATNGAAGGTCTATTTATTCTAAAAAGTATTACGAATGATCCAATAATAAGGCCAAAAAAAAACGACCATAAAAGCATCTGATATGAAGAGAGTAAAAAGTTGATTGCCTTAGCTAAAACCAAAACACTCGTGAGCATGCCGGCTATCAAAGTAATGATAAAATCGCCGTTTATCTGTCTCCAAGCCACAGTGAACCCCTCTTGACTATAACTCTTCACAGTGGCGCGGCCGATAGATCTAATGGTAAAAATTATTTCCCAGTAGATTCCCATCACCAGCGCCATTGTTCCTCCCGAGACGCCTGGAACCATGTCGGCAGCGCCCATGNCCATGCCTTTGAGGTACAAAANTACCGAGAAGCGTTTCATCCAAAATTTTCCCTTGCAGGCGAGCTAGCGCGCCAAACCACCNAAGAGTGGAACAAACTTAACTTTAGCAATTATTTCTTCTTNAAATTCTTCGGTATCGCCTTGCCTTCTCAGCACCCGCAAATCTTGGTGCGCGCCATCACCGACCGGGATCACCAGGGATCCGTTTGCCGCAAGTTGTTTGAGCAATTCTACCGGAATTACCTTTGAGGCCGCAGTCGCAATAATTCCATCATATGGCGCATGCTCCTCAAGACCAAAGTTCCCATCCGAATACTTGGCCACCACGCCTGCAATACCAAGCGTCCTAAAACGGGTTTTGGCCAAATCTAATAGCGGTCGAATCCGCTCCACGGTAAAAACCTGATCCACCAACTGCGCTAAGATAACAGCCTGATAACCCGATCCAGTCCCAATTTCTAAGACTTTTTTGGGTGTTCCATTTGCTAACAGTAGCTGTGTCATGAGCGCAACAACATATGGCTGCGACAAAGTTTGCGAGAATCCAATAGGCAAGGCAGTATCTTCATACGCTCTGTGCGATAGCGCTTCGTCCAAAAAGATATGGCGAGGAGTAATCCTGATGGTTTCTAGCACTGATTGATTAGTAATGCCTTGATCAGCCAATCGCTGAATAAGGCGCTCTCGGGTTCGCTGAGAGGTCATTCCTACCCCTGCCAGATCGATTGATTGCACTTGATAGACCTCAAATTCGAAAATATCGGTATAGTGAGTTGGTATAAGCCATCCACTAAAGTTAATATATCACAGGGCTCATGATCAGGGGCGATTTAATTGGGCTATCTCTCGCAACACAGCTGTCGCATAGCAACCCTTAGGAAGTTCAAATTTGATTGTTAGATTCTTTCTGGAAAGGTACTCACAAGAGAGAGCGCTTGGCACTACAATAAGTTGTCTTCGTTCCTGAGTTAAACCAGAGTGTTCCAGCGCATAACACCATTCTGACCAATTCGCTAGAAGTCTTGATTCTTTCGATAGCATACAAGGATCGGCTCTGGTCCTTCCGCGACCCCACAATGGACCGGTTTGCAAAAATGGAAACTCCTCTCCGTCCAGATGGTCCTCAATATGCCTACCCAAAATCAAGTTAAATAACCAAGATCGAGCCGCCGACAGATAGAATCCAGTGCCCTGACGATTACCTTTTAGGCGGCCACTTTTGACTAGTTTTGCTGCTGTCCACAAATTACCTGCATTAATCCCAAAACGTTGCTCCCCGAAATAATTTGGCACTCCCACCGAACCTATCTCATTCAAACGTCTTTCAAAAACTTTTCTATCAAAAGTTATTTCGCGAAGTGTGATATTGAAAGCATTTCCTTTATGATCTCCGCGACGAAGTTTTTTTGAATGTCGATCAATCTGGAGTACATCAAATGCCTCATGTTTAAATTGACCTTTTCCAATTTGTCGTTTAGGCAAATAGAGACTGAACCATTGTGTGGTTTCCGCTAGTCGATCTTTTAGTCCGCAATAACCAACGTCGCAGATACCAATGCCTGCTAGATCAGCTAAGATTTTAGCTACCCAGCGAGTATTTTGGTTACGTTTACAAATCTCTACAAGAAGATGTTCTCCAGTTCCATTTGGTTTAAAACCCAAAATCTCTCTTACCTGAAAATCGGTCAGATGAACGCGCATCAATGCACTGCCAACCGTCTCATTCATTCTGGGCAGACTACCGAAGTCAAATCTCGCATCCAAATTCATATGCCTACTGAGAATTTTGCTCGGAAGATTGTCTAGGAGCCAATAGAACCACCGAGTGACACCCGATGCCCTCTCCGCGTCCAATAAAACCAAGCTTTTCAGCTGTCGTTGCCTTTATGTTGATTTTTTCCAAATTCGCAGATAGATCCGTCGAGAGACATTCTCGCATGGAGAGAATATGCGGCGCCAAGATCGGGCTTTCCGCAATGACAGTGACATCCACATTACCTAATGCATAGTTATTGGAGATCATCATATCCGCAGCATATCTCAGAAACATGCGACTATTAAGATCCTTGTTAGAGGAATCTGTATCAGGGAAATGGCTGCCAATGTCACCTATACAAAGTGCTCCGAAGATGGCGTCTACAAGAGAATGAATAACGACGTCGCCATCCGAGTGTGCGATCAAAGAGTGTGTATGCGGAATCTTTACCCCCCCCAAAATAACATGAGT
>NZXB01000069.1 GCA_002701765.1 Porticoccaceae bacterium | reverse complement strand
TACCTCTCGAGAAGGCCGGTAAGGCCATTGATCGAGTTTATGCATTTTATGGAATATGGTCCTCTAATCTTTCGTCACCGAAATTTCGAGAGATTCAGTCACAACTGGCTCCTGAACTTAGTGAGTTTTATTCCAGAATAAAGCAAAATAGTCGGCTATTCTCCAGAATTAAGTCTATCTTTGAAAAACGAGAAATAAGTGACTTACGGCCGGATCAAGTGCGATTGGTGGAACTGGTTCATGATTCATTTGTTAGGAACGGTGCAAACCTTAACTCTTCTGATAAGGATGCCTTCACGCGAATTAATAAGCGGCTTGCAGAATTATATTCACTTTTTAGCAACAATGTGCTCGCGGACGAGGAGGGGTATGTCACCTTTCTAAGACATGAGGAGCTTGCAGGGTTACCAGAATCATACGTTGCTGCAGCGAGAGAGGCGGCGCGCACTAGAGGCAGGCCGGAAGACTATGCCGTCACAAACACCCGTTCTTCGATGGAACCCTTTTTAACTTATTCCGAACTGAGAGAACTCAGGAGGAAAGTCTGGAATAACTATTACAGTCGGGCAAGTAATGGTGATGAGCGTGATAACAATAAATTGATCAGCGAGATACTAAATCTGCGGCACGAGCGTTCTATCCTCTTAGGATACAAGAGCTTTGCACATTGGAAGCTCGAAAACAATATGGCGCTAACACCTGAAAATGCTATGGGCTTACTATCCTCAATTTGGCCTGCGGCGCTAAAAAGGGTTGAAGACGAGGTTGCCGATATGCAACACCTGGCAGACTCCGAAGGATCTGGAATCACTATTGCCCCATGGGATTACAGATTCTATGCTGAAAAGGTGCGTCAACAGAGATTTGAGCTGGACTCTGATGAGTTGCGGAAATATCTTCAATTAGATAATTTAATACAAGCACTATTTTTTGTGGCCGATAAGGTATTCAATTATGCTTTTACGCCGATTGAAGATGATTCGGTGACGGTTTTTCACCCCGATGTTAGGGTATGGGCAGTTATAGACAAGGCTTCCGGAAAAAATATAGGACTTTGGTATCTGGATCCATTTTCTAGAGAAGGCAAAAAATCGGGTGCTTGGGCAACCGCATATCGGAGATACTCTGGTTTAGATGAGATAAGCAGTGTTCTAAGTTCAAATAACTCAAATTTTATCAAGGGCTCGCCCGGCGCTCCTACGCTCGTATCTTGGGATGACGCAACGACGCTGTTTCATGAGTTTGGACATGCTTTACACTATCTCTCGTCAAATGTAACCTACCCAAGTCTTAATGGAGCCCTTCGCGACTATATTGAATTCCAATCGCAGTTGCTTGAGAGATGGCTTATGACAGACGAGGTCATAGATAACTTTCTAATTCACTATGCTACCGGCGATCCTATTCCCGATCGGCTAGTGCAACAGATAAAGGCTGCAGCCAAGTTTAATCAAGGCTTTGAGACTGCTGAATATCTTGCGAGTGCGCTAATTGATTTGCATCTGCATACCTCAGATCCGGTTGACATTGATCCTGTAAGATTTGAACGCGACGTCCTAGCGGCATTAAATATGCCTAGCGAGCTAGTAATGCGACATCGAACTCCGCATTTTGGTCATATCTTTTCCGGCGAGGGGTATGCTGCCGGCTACTATAGTTATCTATGGGCTGATGTTCTTACATCTGATGCGGCAGAAGCCTTTGCCGAGACGCCCGACGGCCTATATGATTTAGAGACAGCCGGTCGTCTTAAGAAATTTTTATTCAATCCTCAGAATTCTATCGATCCGGCAGAAGCTTACAGGCTATTCCGCGGGAGAGATGCAAAAGTAGGTGCTCTGATGAGGGATAGGGGTTTTCACTCACTATCAGAATTAGCTACTCCACCGGAATGAAATTAGTGTCTTGTTTCGGGGGTGCTGANATACAGTCGAANCAGCCCTAACTCTAGTCTGCAACTGATTTACCATNGTTGTTCCACCANGCTGTATCTGANNACGATCTGATNTCGATTTCATGCGTCCAGGTTGAACGATGCTGNTGGGCNAGNTGAAAATAGGTCTCNGCGATTTTTTCNGGAAGGATGAGCCCGTCGTTTTNCNTACCCTTAGTCTGTCTGAGCTGCTGATACATGTTATCACCTAACATTTTCCCCAAAGTGTCGGGTGCGTCAACTGCTCCGTCAATTACCGCGTGAACAACATGAAGTCCTAGTGGNCCAAATTCTGCGTTAAGCGATTGACATAGCATTCGTCTAGCGCCCATTGCTGAAGCATGAGAGTGCTGGTTCATATTACCCCTCATCGCCGCGGTAGCAGAAGTAACAATGATGCATCCGCTTTTTCTCGATGACATTAATGGACATAATACTTTTGCAACTCGAAAGAGGCCATAACTTGCCATTCTCCAAGCTAACTCAAATTCTTTATGCGACGTTTGCTTTAGGAGTTTGAAGCCGGTTTGGGCGCCAATGTTATAGATGAGAACCTCAATNGGTCCTATGNCTGATTCAATGGAGTCTACNAGGTTTTCTATGGAATCATTTTCGACAACATTCAGAAGAAANCCGNTTGCGTCGGCGCCGTTAGCTCTAATTTTATTAACCCACCGTTCCAAACCAGCTTTATCAGTCCTTCTGCACAAACAAGCATGATAGCCTTCGAGTGCAAATTTCTTGGCTACGTTTGCGCCTATTCCTCCGCCAGCTCCAATTACGAGGCATATGGGCTTACTGNTCATAGAGACTCCTTTTATCAAGATTAGGGGCACAGAATAACTTGAGTTGAATTGGAGTTCCATGGACAATGAGCTTGGCATTGCATGATTCGCAAAAATTTCTTTCGGCTCCAACCACTTATAGATCTTCGGTCAGGTGAAAATGAATTTGAAAAAGATCGTCATGGTTTCTTTCACAGTAGTCATTTTCTCTCTGGTATCTCTCTATTTTTGGTTCTGGGCATCTCCTGTTGGAGTCAACAATTATCTTAATAAATTCTTTTTTCAGATTGGTCTTCGGTCCCCCGAGACCGCTACTTATGTGGGGTTGGTCGAGAACACACTACTTGACTTTCATAGTGATAAATTGGATCGATATGATCGCAAATCGGAGGCCGAGTTTCTAAACTTAGTCCGAAAAACCCGAGAAGGCCTAAATGCATACGGACCCGAGAATCTAAGGGGGCAAGAGCTTTTAAGCTGGAAGATCGGAGCTTGGTTGATGGACGATATGATTCGTAAGATGAGTTTTGCTCACAGCAGTTATAGGGTGAATCAGATCGGTGGAATCATGATTAATACACCTCAGTTTTTGACTGACGTGCATAGAATAATCAACGAGAAAAGCATGGAGCGTTACATCGCTCGGCTGCATGAATTTGCCCGAGTGATTGATGAGGTAAAAGTCCGCATAATGAACGATAGGGACAATGGTGTCGTGCCACCTGACTTCGTAATTAATGGAGCATTAAGGGGAATGCGTTCTTTCATTGACGGTGGTTTGGATAAAAATCCCTTGTTCTCAAGCCTCCCTCGCAGACTTGAAATGTTAGACACCATGACAGAGGCACGAAAGCAAGAACTTATTGAGCAGGCTGGTCATGTGATAGCGGCTGAAATTATTCCCCGCTATGTCGGTATGATTGAACTATTTGTGTCGCTTTTGCCTCTGTCAGATCACACTGCTGGAATCTGGAGGATACCTCAAGGAGAGCAAATTTATGCTGCTCGATTGAAATCTTTCACCACCACCAACATGTCAGCTGAAGAACTTCACCGATTGGGTCTTCGCGAAGTGGCTCGGATTAGCGAAGAAATGGAAAACATTCTCACAGGAGAGGGTATTATTGAGGGCAGTGTGTCATCTCGATTACGTCAGTTAATGGACATACCCGAATACCATTTTGAGGATAGCGATGAGGGTCGCGCAGAACAGATTGCGTATTTATATAATCTCGACGATAAAATGATGAAGATGGCGCAACGCTTTTTCATAACCATTCCATCACAAACACTCAAGATAGTCCGTGTTCCCGAGTTCTCACAAGCTGGATCAGCCTTGGGCTACTATCGTGGGCCAGCGATGGATGGATCTACGTCTGGTCGTTTTTATATAAATCAAAAAGATATGTCGGATACGCCAAGGTGGACTCTCCCAACGCTGATGTATCACGAAGGCGCGCCAGGGCATCACTTTCAAATATCTGCATCGCATTTGATTGAAAATTTACCGTTCATTCGCAAAGTGAGCCCCTTTACCGCATATGTTGAGGGATGGGCTCTGTATGCTGAGTTCATGGCACATGGTGATATGAACGTATATGAGAACGATCCATTAGGGAATCTCGGAAGACTTCAGGATGAAATGCTTCGGGCCATTCGATTGGTCGTGGATACGGGAATGCACGCTAAACGCTGGAGCAGAGAGCGAGCAATTGAGTATATGTTGTCGAATTCAGGAACGACCGAGGCCGATGCGACGCGGGAGATAGAGAGATATGTTGTTTGGCCCGGTCAAGCAACTGCCTATAAGGTTGGGCAATTGCACATTCTTAAATTGCGATCGATGGCAGAACTCAGACTGGGGGACGGATTTGATTTGCGAGAGTTCCATGAAATGATTCTGATGAACGGTGCAATGCCATTAGAAATCTTAACTGAATCAGTCCAGCTCTGGATTGAATCGCAGGTTAAATAAGCCAGACGGTCCAAAGCAGAGAGTTTTTGGTTTTAGTCTTCAATTTTGGGTACGGCAATATTCATATAGCCATAAAAAACTGCGATTACAGGGCAAATAAAATTAAAGAAGGCGAATGGCGCATAAAGGAAGGTGCTTACCCCAAGGGTGGCAGTCATATAGGCGCCACATGTATTCCAAGGAATCAACGCTGAGGTCAGCGTAGCCGAATCCTCNAGGGTTCTTGAGAGATTCACTGGTTTAAGTTTCTGATNCTNATANGCGNTNGCAAACATTTGACCGGGAATAATAATGGACANAAATTGATCTGCNACCAAGATATTNGTCCCNATGCAGGTGCCCACGGTGGTNAGTACTAAATCTCCTGTCTTTTTNATGCGTTGCAATGTGGCGGANAATAATCTTTTGAGTAGCCCTGTACCCATCATCGCNCCGCCGAAAGTCATNGCAGCNATCATGAGCGCAATCGTCGGTAACATGCTTTCCATGCCACCCTTAGACAGCAATATATCCATAGAAGCATTCCCAGTTTCAGAATGATAGCCAAAAAACATGGCGTGTAAGAGTCCTTTGAAGATTGAAGCGCCGTCATTTAGAGTTTGGTCGTTTGCCAATGTTATGACGACATCCCNTTGGAAGAGTATGGCGAATAGCGCNCCAACCAATGTNCCGCAGAGGAGAGCGGGAAGCACNGGNATNTTCTTAGCCGCAAGAAGCAACATNAATAAAAATGGCATNAATNCCAATGGATGAATGGCAAAGGTCTCNGCCATAGCAAACTGCAAATTATTGATCTCATCTACAGCAATNGTTGGNGAATTCTCTATGCCAAGAAAGAAAAAAATACAAAGCGCTATAAGAAAACCAGGCACTGTTGTCCATAACATGTGCTGAATGTGCTCAAAAAGATCGTTACCTGTGACCGCAGCAGCCAGATTGGTGGTATCGGAGAGAGGGGACAGCTTGTCTCCAAAATATGCNCCGGAGATAACCGCTCCCGCGCTTATCGGCAGGGATAGGCCCATTGCCATTGCAATACCCATTANTCCAATGCCCAATGTGCCTGCAACAGACCAAGAGCTGCCAATGCTGAANCTTAAAATGGCGCAGACAAGACTTGCTGAAATATAAAAATAACTGGGTGAAAGTAGNTCAACACCATAATAGATAATCGCNGGTACTGTGCCGCTCAACATCCAGCTGCCGATCATTGCNCCGACAATGAGTAATATCAANACTGGCTGCAATGAAATGGCTATTTGGCGTACCATGGCTGTTTCAATATCCTCCCAGAGCATGCCATTCTTTTTGCCGATTATTGATGCCACTGCTGCNGATAGNATGAGTACCAACTGGTTCGGGCCCATTGCATCTGCATCAAATACGTGGGCAGTCGCNGANAGCATGCAAACAAGAAATACGGGAGGGATCAGCGCATCAATCAGGCTCGGCAGAGGAGTGTCATCGTAAAGAATCTGGTCAGCTTGTCTTTNCATTAATAACGCTTTTTTAGTCAAAATTAGCTGTCTTCCGANTGCCTTTATAACACATCTGGNTGNTTNTGAACTCATGAAACACAANGAACNTNNNTATTTAGCCANNCCTNTTAAAAAATCAATGGATAACNTCGATTAGCACNAAGCNGATTTCNCTATCNCNGTGGGTAAGATTNCCTTTTCAAAAGAAAGCGCCCATGACAATTTGAATCGGGTCGGCGGATGCGTTTTTATCAGAGACTGACAGAGACTTTTATTAAAGTTATCGACCATTGTCTGCTTACAGGGNGCAACTTATTCTTCAGCTATTGCCCCAAGNTAGTCGAGTTTTCCAAGATCCACTCCGTTGTGTCGNAGGATGTTGTANGCNGTTGTAATATGGAAGTATAAGTTCGGCATTACCCATGAATTTACGTAATCTAGCCCATTAAATTTAAAGTCGTAAGGTCCCGCTTGGAAAACAATATCGTCATTTTTNTGTTTTTCAATATTCTCCTCGGGAACAGAGGCTAAAAACATCATCGTTTCCTCAATCCTNGTTTGCAAATCAGCAAAGCTNGTTTCATTATCCTCGTAACTTGGAAAATCTATCGCCGCCATCCTTGCTGCACCGCGTTTCACGAAATCGGTGGCGGCTTGAACTTGAAACGACAAAGGCAACATATTTGGGTATAACCTGAAATTGATAAAAATAGATTCGTCAATATCTCTCTNGCTCGNATGCTCTGCACCTTTNGTCAAAATGTTCGCTAGATTGTTCAAACCGCTTATAAACTTTGGGATGGAGCANTGATAAAGCGAAAATGACATACTTTTNTTCCTTGCTATCGTGTTTCACAAATGTCTTTTTATNTTACCAATCAATGACTGGGGTGTCATGCTCGNAATTTATTTAGATACGCCCTCTTGGCATCAACTCACNTNCCGCTTCGATTGCATTTCATAGATTCTAAAGNNATAACTCCGATTGGATGCCANCTTCGNTCAAATTGATAGGCATTATGCAACTCTNGGANTTNTTGTTCGGCGAGTTTACAAGCGTGCTGACCCGATGATAGACGATGTTGGTTGCTGTTTCATAAGTCTCCGAATCATCAGATCCTTCGAGCCAATCTTTGAGGTTGATAGGGTTTATAAGAAGAGGCATACGGTGATGTATCATTGAAATCTTTTCGCTGGCTCTTGTCGTCACTATCGCACAACCTTTTCCGTAGTTGTTGTCTGCATAGATNCCGGCAAAGAAGAGAATGTCGTCGTTTGCATGAAAGTAGTAGGGGNACTTTTAAGCTTTCTTGATTTGACCATTCGTACCATCCATCGGCAAGAATCAGACATCTTTTCGACTCCCGAAAACTGGGTTTCTCATTAAGCGTCTCATATCGAGCATTGATCAAATTGATTGACTTTTTGGCCCAATGAGGGTTGAAACCCCAACGCATGAAGTCAGTGTTGCGGGTTATAGTGAGAATGTCATCAGACGGCACTGCATTGAAGTTGGGTTCAACTTCCACACCAAATTGGCTTGCGATGCTACCGGTGTTTCTGAGGGTAAATCTGCCACACATGGGAATATATCGACGTTGACCTAAGAAATTATTTCTGCCATAAATTTTCGTTTAAAAAGAATTACGGAGACAAACTTCTTTAGTTTAGTTTTGATAACAACACCTCAATGAATTGGATGCGATCTTGACCGAAGAACATCTCACTATCGACGAAAAACGTGGGCACGCCAAACACACCTCTCTCAATCGCATTTTCTGTGTTTGCAATTAAAACGTCTTTTATGTCCTGATCTTTCGTCGCTTCAATAATTTCTTGACCGTTCAAGTCGGCCGCTGTAAGCGTTTCGTAGACCTCCGCTAGCACACCTAAATTTTTCTTGTGAACCCAAATAGACTGGAAAACCGCATCCAGATAGCGCTCTAAAATATCGTTCTGCTGCGCAAATACTGCGCCTCTCATTAGAGTAAGTGTATTGATTGGAAAATGAGGGTTGAGGTTAAGCGGGACCCCGTAGAGCTTTGAAAATCTTGGTAGATCAAATTGGCCCATATATTGCCCTTTGGCTGGCACCATTGCTGGCGAGCTATTCCCTGTGGACTTGAAAACACCGCCCAAGAGTATTGGTATGAATTGGAGGTCGAAGTCATATATGTTTTTTATTTGGTCAAGCCTGTGATATGCCAAATAGGCAGTTGGACTGCCTACATCAAAATAAAATTGGATATTTTTTTTCATCATAAATCCTTGGTTATCGTTAGTATTCTATAACGTGTTGAACAGGAAGCACTTTGCAGGGTCAGGCATTTTTGGAACCTTCACTCATCGCTTGATCATAAGATAGTGAAACAAATTTAATAGCGATTCCATACATCAAATTTTTTCCAGGCCTTGCAGTTTGTTTCTCGCATTAAGCTCTCACCGAAATCACTCCCTTTAATCTCGCAATATGCAACAAAGCGGTCATAGCTTTTTGCACCGGTTAGGAAACAGATAGCCTGAGAGCCCAGGAATTCCTGCGCCACGCTCTTAGCCAAGTCACCCGCTATGCTGCCGACCTCTGGGCAGTCCAGCGCCGCTAATCGAATTGGTATTTTAGCTACTTCAATAGTATCGCCATCCCTGATGTGCGTGATCACTCCAGTTAGAATATTCTGGACTCGTTCCTGCTCATTATGGAATCGTTCAACATTAATCTGAGACATTGACTCTGCCTCAAGCCCATCCGCAGTTAGAGGGAGTGATGAAAGAGACATCAATGCGAATTGAAACAATCGACACAATCTGCCATTCAATGTCTTTGCTAGCAGTAAAATCATCTTTTGCACTCCTTTATATTGAAGATAGACTTTCCATCTGTTTCAAAAGGCCTGAAGGCATCTAGGTGATCGCGGAAACAAGTGGTGACATAATTTCTGGCTCAAGCATTTATAGTATTTAACGAGCATTACACAAGCCAAAGTGTTAATGCGTGCTTGATAAGAGTTGATTACAGAAAAGCTTCGCGCCCTCTGCCATGCGTTCATTCCAATCAATTTTTGCTTTCCCATCAGCATTGTCAGAAACAAATTTATAGCAATAAAAGTCAAGTTTCTTATGTTTACATACCTTCGCAAGTGCATATGCCTCCATATCAACGAGATCAGTTTTTAGATTTGGCGGGTTTGTGACAAATTGATCGCCGGTACCGCAACTCAAACCCGCTCGCCCTAGATCTAAAGCGATGCCTTGTTCAAATGGCGTTTGGCCTAGCTGGAAATCGAGTGCCCTAGCATCCATATCTCTTTGAAATAGTTGAGTTATCTCGTAAAGCCCTGCCAATTCTTCTCGGAGGGAACCAGCAGTGCCATAATTAACCACGGTTCTTGGCTTAAATTTAATTATTGCGTCACAAAGAGTCATGGTTGCATTAACTTTGCCTACGCCACTGTAAACAATGCGCCAATCCGGCAATAAGTCGTTTGATAACTCAGCCTCTAGCGCTACAACGATAAGTGTGTCAGCTTGGCGGAACTTAGTCATCGTATGCTTTTAATGCAACTATTGGTAGGTCAAGTTTTTCCCTGCCGTTTAATGCTAACAACTCAATTACGACTGCACAGGCAATGACGTTTGCGCGTTGCTCCACTAAAAGGGATTTGGCAGCTGCGAGCGTACCCCCAGTGGCCAAGAGGTCATCAACGATTAGTACATTTCTTTCCTCTAATCCAGCCTGTTTTTGAAGAGTTAGCTCAGAAGAACCGTACTCAAGCTCATACTTCTTGAAAGCTAGGTCTCCGGGTAATTTTCCAGGTTTTCGGATCATTATAGAACCAACTTTCAATCGCATGGCCAGCAAGGTAGAGAAAAGAAAACCTCGGGATTCAATACCTGCGATCATGTCGATGTTATAGCATGATAGTGATTCCTCGAACCTATCGATGGCCGCCATCATCCCCACTTGCGAAGCAAGCAACGGGCTTATGTCTCTGAACAATATACCTTGTGTCGGGAAATCAGCATAGCTAGAGATGTAGGTGCCAAAATCAGTTTTTGGTTCCACNATTACAGGGACTCNTTAGTTTTAAAGGTTCTCAATATTAGGTCCAACAGGGCTCGAATCGAGGNATGTGAATTTTCTTGCAAGCGTTTGGACCATCCTGNGTGATTGCCATAAGTCTATTCTATGCCAGCGCCTCTGGCAAATCACATGGTTGACGGTACTTGCTGAAATCTACACCGCTTTTGGGTTTGAGNAATTGATTTGACAGTTAAAGTGCAGCTGCATGATCATACGCAGTGCGCGAGTGGAAATCGGAGAATATATGAAATTTGGCAGGGAGNTNTTTACTGGTTGGTGTTTGCCTTTGATTTTGGTTCTCAATCTAACTGGGTGTGTCCAACATCCGCTAAAGGGTCCCTCCGATAAAGCTTTGATTAGTATTGCAGATACAATCTTTTTCAATGGAGAGGTCTACACAGTTGATGCTAATCGTTCATGGGCCGATGCTGTTGCTATTCGAGGCGACATAATAATCTTTGTGGGTAGCGATAAAGATGCGCTGAATTACGCAGATGAAAACACNANNGTGATTGATCTTCAGGGAAAGATGATNCTTCCCGGTTTTCAGGATGCGCATGTTCACCCGATCGAGGCAGGCATGGCATATCTTGGATGCAGTTTGCACGCTGGACTCTCGGTANAGGACTACGTCAAACTTGTAGCTCAGTGCGCAGAGGATTCGCCAGAGGCACCTTTCATTGATGGTGGAGGTTGGACAATGGATCTGTTCAAGAATGGTTTGCCGGATAAGAGGTTGCTTGATGCNGTAGTGTCTGATAAACCAGTGATATTGAAATCGGCCTCGGGTCATCAGATTTGGGTTAATTCAAAAATGCTTGAGTTGGCCGGCATTGATNCCTCCACCATTGATCCGCCTCGAGGCAGAATAGATAGGTATCAGGGTTCAANAGAACCCNGCGGCTCATTGCAAGAAAATAGCGCGATGAATCTTATTTTCAATAAAAGGCCACGATANTCAAAAACACAGATGACGGCGGCACTTAAATTTGGGCAGCAATATCTAAACCAGTATGGTGTTACAACTGTTCAAGATGCCCTTTTGAAGCTTGATGGCAATGAAGCATATGTTGGTGGACCAACATATTTGGCTATGGATCGAGCTGGTGATTTAACTCTTCGAGTGATTGGCGCCCTCGTATGGAACACCGATCTTGGCTTAGAGCAACTGGATAGGATAATTGATGCCCGAGAGAAATTTAGGACTCGGAGATTCTCGGCGCCCTCAGTTAAAATCTGGCTCGATGGCGTTTTAGAGGTTCACACCGCAGCCCTTCTCGAACCCTATCTAGATCGGGATGACGATCATCGAGGAAGTTTGCTGATAAACCCAACGATGTTGGATGAAATTATCGCCCGTCTCGATGACTTGAAATTTCAAATACATTTTCACGCCATCGGGGATCGAGCAATTCGTCAATCGCTTGATTCTCTCGCGAACGCGAGGGCAACCAATGGCATCAGAGATAGTCGGCATCATCTGTCGCATATTCAACTCTTTGATCCAGACGATATTCCGAGGCTCCGCGAGTTGGATGCAGTGGCAAATTTTCAACCTTACTGGGCTTGGCCTGATAAATTCATTACTGAATTGACGATNCCTAAACTAGGAAAAGAGCGAAGTAGGTGGTTATACCCTATCAAAAGTATCCTTGATTCAGGCGCTGTAATTGCGTTTGGAAGTGACTGGTTTGTAACATCCGGTAACCCCTTGCTGGGAATAGAGACTGCTCTGACACGGAGAAATCCTCTGGGTGACGGATATCAAGAGGGACTGGACACGTCTAACGCTGAGCTGGATGAGATTGTTCGACAGTTCGTAGATCATGAGCGAATAGGTTTGGCAGATGCGATCGCGGCATACACTATCAATGGTGCATATGTTAATTTTATGGACGAGGTCTCTGGTTCGATCGAGGTAGGTAAATTGGCAGATTTAATTGTCCTAGATCGAAATCTTTTTGACGTGCACCCGCATGAGATCTCAGAAGTTCAGGTTCTTCTCACGCTCTTGGATGGGAAACCTGTTTACGGAGACTGGCAATTAGGCCCAATAAAAAAGACGGCTCTATAAGCAAGCACCACGCCACCTATGGAGTTTGATTTACGCTTTTTATTNNTATTTGATCTGGGATCATGGGTGAATTTTAATTGGTTTTGACTTGCCCTCAATGTTATAAGTGATGTAGATTCAATCAAGCAACGTTTAGACCAAAATCCAGAGTGCTTGAATTATCTGCAGATCCCATCCGTGAAACTCTCTAGTTACGATCTTGATCCTGAAACAAAGATCAATTGGAAGGTGTTCAGTCTGATCNCCCCGTTCCTTGTTGAGCACAGAATCCGTATTGGTTTTGCACTTATATGCCTTGTCGCCTCAAAGGGAGCAAGCGTTTCAGCGCCCTTCGTTTTAAAGCATATTATTGATGATCTTTCGAAAGATGGGGTTTCTGACCTGTTACTAGTGCCGTTGGCTCTCATTGTTGCCTATGGGTTTGCCCGATTTTCAATGATTCTTCTGGGNGAAATAAGAGACACAATTTTTGGTCGAGTCACTGAGAGAGCTATGCGCNAGATTGGGCTGAAGGTTTTTAAGCATCTCCATAATCTTGACCTAGAATTTCATTTGGAACGCAGAACCGGAGGGTTGTCTCGAGATATTGAGCGGGGAATTAATGGCATAAGCTTTCTCATGAGGTTTTTCGTTTTTAATATAGTTCCGACCTTATTGGAAATTTTTTTAGTCGCTGGGCTGCTGTTCTATAATTATGGCGCACCGTTTGCGGTAATTATTCTCTTAGCGGTCATGGCATACATATCATTCTCTTTGGCAACCACCGACTGGCGTACCCAATTTGTTAGACAAACTGCCAAGGCTGATTCTAAAGCCAATACCATTTGTGTTGAAAGTTTACTTAATTATGAGACGGTTAAGTATTTTTCCAACGAGGATTACGAGGCGNAAAGGTATGATAATTCGTTAGAGCGATGGGAATCAGCTAAGCGAAAAGATCGGCTCTCGCTATTAGGCCTCAACTCAGGGCAAGCCCTTATTATTGCTATCGCAATGGTTCTTTTGATGTGGCTTGCCGCAGAACGGGTGCAAGATGAGACCATGACTATTGGCGATTTTGTTCTAGTCAATGCGTTNATGGTGCAGTTATTCATGCCTCTAAATTTCCTCGGTTTTGTCTACCGAGAAATTAAAGGATGGTCTGCAAATATAGAAAATATGTTCGCTCTTCTGGCGGTGGAACCCAAATTAGATCTCAACACTAATGCCTCAGATTTAGAATTGACTCGCGGAGTTGTCAGCTTTGATGGTGTTTCTTTCAGCTACAATAAAAATCGTCCGATATTGCGAGAAATAAACTTTTCAATGATGCCTGGACAGCAAACTGCCATTGTTGGCGCAAGTGGTGTTGGTAAGTCCACGCTAATTAAACTTTTGTTTCGTTTTTATGATCCGGATTCAGGCCGGATATTGATTGATAACCAGGATATAAAAAAAGTAAACATAGATAGCCTTAGGAGAGTGGTCGGCATAGTCCCTCAAGATGCGGTGCTTTTTAATGATACGATACTAGAAAATATTCGATATGGGTGTCCAGATGCCTCAGAAAAAGACGTTTCCCAGGCGATCGATTTGGCCCATCTCAAAGATTTTATCGCATCTTTACCCGAGGGTTTAGGGACGATTGTGGGAGAAAGAGGTTTAAAATTGTCAGGCGGCGAGAAACAGCGCGTAACTATTGCTCGAACAATTTTAAAAAATCCGACTATTATTATTTTCGATGAGGCAACGTCTTCTTTGGATAGCAAGTCCGAATCAATGATCTCGGCCGCATTGAGAGATATATCAAAAAATCGAACATGCATCGTAATCGCTCATCGTCTTTCAACAATTGTTAATGCAGATAAAATTTTGGTTTTAAAAGATGGTTTTGTTTCTGAAAATGGCACACATTCACAACTTTTAGCCTTAAAGGGTCACTATCATGAGCTTTGGAAAATCCAAGCGCGCCAGTAAATGGCTATTGTTTTATAATCGATCTAAAACATCCCGAGGTTGTGATACAGTNATATCCATCATGACAATGGGAGAGGTTGCGTCACACAACTGCTGGATAAAAGTTAGTGATTGATGGCGAGTCATTTGTCGTAAATACCGAAAACAATGAGGACTACTAATGGCAAAGTTAGTTGCAGCGATATTTATTGCATCCGTTTTTTCTTCTTATTCGTTAGCTAAAAGCAACGAGGAAAGAGCTCAAGCAGTTATTGATACGCGGCAAGGGTTGCTCAAAGTGGTTGGGCTCTATATGCATCCGATGGTTGGNATGGTTAAAGGAAAAATAGAATATGACGCCACAGTGGTCGAAAAAAATGCAGAAAAAATTGCCCAGCTTGCTGTTATGCTGCCCGATGTTTTTGCAGCAGATGTGAGAACCTCCGGGCTTTCTAGTGGCAGCCTCGACGCGGCATGGGAAGATAGAAAAGATTTTATTGAAAAATCGCGAATTCTATCACTACGCGCACAAGCACTATCTGAGTCGGCAAAGGAAAGTAAAACGATGCCAATGAAAAAGTTTGGCGCCATGGGCAAGGCTTGCAAAAATTGTCATCGGTCTTACCGAAAAAAATAATAGATTAAAGGTATGGAGCCTGCGCCTGAGAGTGGAACTCTTATCTGGGACTTGCCCTTGAGAGTTTTTCATTGGCTATTGGTTCTATCGTTGTTTGGCTCCTGGGCGACTTCTGAATACGAGATTTTCGAAACAACCATCCATTTTTATTTCGGTTACCTAGCATTGACGCTCTTAACATTTCGGTTCTTGTGGGGAATATTTGGAACCCATCATTCTCGTTTTCGTACCTTTCTGAGGGGGCCCAAAGTGGTATTCCGTTATTTAAGGGGTCTAGACAGCTCAGATAACTACGCGGGACACAATCCGATAGGGGGTTGGGCGACGGTTCTGCTACTTCTGCTGGTGCTATTGCAAGCAGTTACTGGATTGTTCATTAGCGATGATATAGTTCATGCTGGGCCCTACAATGCCGTGGTGTCAGAAAAAACGGCGGACTTTTTAGCTTTAGTGCATTACCTGAATTTTGATTTGCTCTTGATAGCTTGCGGGGTGCACTTGTTTGCCGCCTTATTGTATCAATTTGTTTATCGCAAAGGTCTTATTCGAGCAATGCTGACAGGCAGGAAACCTATGCATGCGTTCCGTGATGAAAGACAGATTGAAAAACANGATCTTCAGCGAGGTATTTTGTGTTTTATGATCGCTNGTTTGAGCATGGCTCTAATAGTAGGGCTCGCGCCAGNGCCAGTGTTCGACTTCTAGGATAAGCTAACTAGTATTTCTCCTGTCTAATCACGGCTTGGCATAATGATGCTAAGTTTTTGTATTTTAGAAGAAGGCTGCANCTTAGGTGTCTAAATTAAATGCACCGATTAGTTTATTCCGGCACGATAAAATTGCGTTGCGGTGTGAAGCAGATTGGCTGANATTGTACTAATAAGATTAAAAATAAATCATATATAATTGTTTTATATGCAATTTATTAATTNATAAGTCGATATTGGGTGAAACTGATTAATTGGAAATTATGAAAAATAAGTTGAAACGCCCTAACATATGACTGCTATAAGCATTTCTAGGGATGCATCATGCGAGCAATACCGATATTTGTGTTTGTTGTTTTTTTGAATTCCTGTCAAATCAAAATAGATAATCCCAATATTTTAGTTATTTATGTGGATGATTTGGGATATTGCGATAGTGAGCTGTACGGTTGTACTAAAATTCCCACCCCGAATATAAAACGGTTGGGTGAAGAAGGTGTTTTATTTACTCAAGGTTATGTCTCCAGCCCGGTCTGTTCCCCGTCTCGTGCAGGACTACTTACGGGGCGTTATCAACAAAGATTTGGACATGAATTTCTCCCAAGCTCTACCCCAGATAGCCAAGCAGGCATGCCTCTTACTGAAACAACTTTGGCGGATGCGTTAAAAAACGCTGGTTACGTTACTGGCATGGTCGGGAAATGGCATCTTGGAGTCCAAGAAAGATTCCATCCAAACAATCGGGGTTTTGAAACATTTTATGGGATATTAACGGCCACAACAGATTATATTGATCCAACGCGTGAAGACGCTAAATATTGGGTCCCAGTCTATGAGGGTTATCAGATTCCAGACCCCTATAAAGATTCCCCTTGGCAAGGGCGGGGTGATAGGCCAGTGATGCGAGGGAAAGTTGCCGTTGAAGAGAATGATTATCTCACCGAGGCGTTTTCCCGAGAGGCTGTGAATTTCATAAATAAAAATAGTAGCAGGCCATTTTTTCTTTACTTACCTTATCTCGCCCCGCATGGGCCGCTGCAGGTAACCGAGAAATATTATGATCGCTTTCCGCACATAA
>NZXB01000068.1 GCA_002701765.1 Porticoccaceae bacterium | reverse complement strand
TGATGGTTGTTATGAGTTTTGGCTTGTTACTGACTTTAACTCCGCAACTAAAGAGAATCGACATGTAAAGCTGTCAGTTCCGGGTAAACATTCTGTTGAAAATGCCTTGGCGGCAGCCACATGTTCTATAGCTGCGGGTGCCGGTCTCAAGGAGATTGTGAATGGCTTGAGTTCGCTTAGCGCTCTGCCTGGACGACTAGAAACGAGGAGTTTGCCAACTGGAGGATGGGTTATTGATGATAGTTATAACGCAAATCCAGAATCTGCAATTGCAGCTATAGATGTGCTAGCCCGGAGATCTTTTCGGCGCATTTTGATCCTTGGAGATATGGCTGAGCTTGGCTCTCAAGCGCCATTAATGCATAGAAAAGTAGGTGAGCATGCTGTTCGATCGGGCATCGAAGACTTGCTCAGTATGGGCAATTTGAGTCGGCATGCTAGCGAAATATTTGGTGGCAAGCACTTTGATACATTTGAGGAATTGATCGTGTACTTAGAGACTTTAGACAATACCGAGCAAGTAACTTTTTTAGTGAAAGGATCTAGAAGCTCGGCTATGGAACGTGTTGCAGAATATTTAGATGGAAGAGGGCAATAAAATGCTTGTTTGGATTAGTGAATATTTCGTTCAATTCTATAGCCCTATGTCGGTTTTTCAGTATCTTACATTGCGCGGAATATTGGCAGTTTTGACTGCTTTGGCTATCAGTTGGATCCTAGGTCCAATTGTTATCAGGCGCCTCAATTTCTTGCAAGTCGGGCAAGCTATCAGAAGTGATGGCCCCCACACGCACCTCTCAAAAGCTGGGACTCCAACAATGGGCGGAGCGCTGATATTATTGGCTATATTTTCGAGTACATTATTGTGGGGGGATTTAGAAAACCGCTACGTTTGGATTGTACTGGGAGTCACATTTTCATTCGGGGTGGTGGGATGGATTGATGATTACCGAAAGGTAGTAGAAAAAAACCCTCGTGGGCTATCAGCTAGATGGAAGTATCTTTGGCAGTCGGTCTTCGGTTTGATCGCTGCATTTGTTATCTATTCTACCGCGCAATCGGAAGCAGAGACTCAACTGATCGTTCCTTTTTTTAAATCTGTTTCGTTAGATCTTGGTCCTTTTTTTATAATCTTTACCTATTTTGTCATAGTGGGCTCCAGTAACGCCGTGAACCTCACTGATGGACTAGATGGCTTGGCAATTATGCCGACAGTTCTCGTCGGTGGTGCACTAGGGATCTTTGCTTATTTGAGTGGAAACTATCAGTTTGCAAATTATCTCAATATTCCTTTCATTAGTGGTGCTGGCGAGTTGGTGGTCTTTACCGCCTCAATTTGCGGGGCCGGCCTCGGCTTCCTTTGGTTCAACACTTATCCTGCTATGGTGTTCATGGGAGATGTAGGTGCTTTAGCCTTGGGCGCTGCTTTGGGAGCCATAGCAGTAATTGTTAGACAAGAGATTGTTCTTTTTATCATGGGAGGTGTTTTTGTAATAGAGACAGTGTCGGTAATTATCCAGGTGGCATCTTTCAAGCTCACCGGTAAGCGAATTTTCCGTATGGCCCCACTCCATCATCATTTCGAGTTAAAGGGTTGGCCTGAACCGAGGGTGATTGTGCGTTTCTGGATTATAACGGTGGTTCTTGTGCTAATTGGTCTTGCCACCTTGAAATTGCGTTGAATAAAAGAGTGCTTTGAAGAATGGTAAGGACTGAATGGAATAGTATTTCTCTCGCGATTCTTGGTATAGGTGCCACAGGATTTTCTGTGGCCAAATTTTTTGAGAGACAGGATATACCGTTTGTCTTTGCTGATACGCGCAGTAATCCACCGTTGTTGGAAGAGGCAAAGCAGAAATATCCTAAAGCACGTTTCGTACTAGAAAGATTTGATGAGTGTTTTTTCGAATCGATCGAAAAAATGGTAGTTAGTCCCGGGATACCTCCTGACAATCCAATTCTTGAGGTGGCTAGAGAAAAAGGCATCAAGTTGATAGGAGACGTCACAATTTTTTTTGAACATGCTAGAGCGCCCATTGTTGCAATCACGGGGTCCAATGGCAAAAGCACAGTGACCTCCCTAATCGGAGAGATGGCAAAAAAAAGTGGAAAAAAAGTTGGAATTGGAGGAAATCTTGGCCCTCCAATGCTTGATCTGTTGGATAAAAAGACTGAACTATATGTTATCGAATTATCCAGTTTTCAGTTGGAGTTGGCGGAGGATTGTCAGGGGGCGGTTAGCGCAATACTGAATTTATCACCAGACCACTTAGATCGCTATGAAAGTTTTGAACATTATCATTCGGCTAAGCAACGCATTTTTATCGGCGCTGTTAAGGCGGTAGTTAATCGTCAAGACGTCAAAACTTATCCTTCATCGAAACATAATGTTGCGGTAACAAGTTTTGGCGTCGACCTGCCCGAAGCGGATGATTTTGGATTATGCGATCAATTGGATGAGCTTTGGTTGGTAGGATCAGGTAAGCGATTGTTGCGAGCGCAGGATTTGGCGCTCATGGGTAAGCACAACATGCAGAACGCTCTGGCAGGGCTGGCGTTGGGCTCTTGCGTGGGTTTGCCAGAAGACTCGATGATAGAGACGCTCAGAGAATTTCGAGGCTTACCGCATCGTTGTGAACGCGTCGCGTATATTGACAGGGTTCTTTACATCGACGATTCAAAAGCAACAAACGTTGGAGCGGTTTGTGCTGCTATTTCTGGTTTTTCGATGATATCCAGAAGAAATATTATTCTCATAGCTGGTGGACAATCAAAACACGATGACTTTGGTGCACTCCGCGATCCGGTGCGCAAATCGGTTAAGTATTGTCTGCTTCTGGGACAGGCTTCTTATGAACTATCCCAGACCCTCGGTGACGTGGTTCCAGTGCGGTGCATGGATACAATTGAAGAATGTGTTGCTTCTGCACATGCTGAGGCAAAACCAGATGACGTAGTGCTGCTTTCGCCGGCTTGTGCCAGTTTTGACATGTTTTTGGATTTTGCTGATCGCGGTGTTCAATTTCAACGAGCAGTTCGTGACATTCATAACCAATATAGCTCTCGGGAGGCTTTATGATCCGTGCGATAGATAGAATCGAGAGCGAATCGATCTTCGAGCGGTGGTATTTTGATTTATACATACTAGTTCCTACATTAATGCTTATATCGTTGGGCTTTGTAATGGTGGCTTCCGCATCTTTTAGTTATGCGGAACAGCGTTTCGGCAGCGAACTTTTTTTCGTGAGACGTCATTCTCTCTATCTGGTGATTGGTTTATTTGCGATGAGCGTTTCTTTCTTCGTTCCATCAGGTTGGTGGCACAAACAAAACAGATTATTTGTGCTGAGTGCTATCCTGCTCTTGGTGCTTGTTTTAGTGCCGGATATTGGTCGTGAACTCAATGGCAGCAAAAGGTGGTTGGTGCTAGGAGGAATTACGATACAGGTATCAGAATTAGTTAAGTTAGCCATGATTTGTTTTCTCAGTGCGTCGCTCACTAGAGATAGTGAACATCAGCCGAGAGATCAGCGACAATGGCTATTCCTGCTCACTATAATGATAATTATCAACATGTTGCTAATTTTGCAGCCGGACTATGGTTCCGTTGTTGTTATATCTGGAATATCGTTGGCGTTACTATTTTTGGGCGGCATAAGTTTAAGATTCTTTTTTTTAATAGTCGTTGCAGCGCTTGCAGGATTATTCGCTTTGGTCCGACTATCAGAGTACCGGTGGAACCGCATAATAGCATTTACAAATCCTTGGGCAGATCCGGATGATAACGGTTATCAACTGATTCAATCTCTAATTGCGTTAGGCCGGGGAGAATGGTTTGGGGTGGGACTGGGTCATTCGGTGCAAAAAATGCAATTTCTTCCTGATGGTTATACAGATTTTATCTTCGCAATTTATGCCGAAGAGTTTGGTTTTATTGGAATCATTATTCTNCTGTTAATCTTTAGTGTTCTGGTTGGCCGTATTTTTATTTTGAGTCACCGTGCATTGAAAACCAAAAATTGGTATGCCACATACGTCACTATGGGATTGGGACTTTTAATTAGTGGACAGACTTTTATAAATATCGGAGTTAACTCTGGTTTATTGCCCACCAAAGGCCTTACCTTGCCNTTCGTCAGTTATGGCGGTACCAGCCTTGTCTGCTGCCTAACAGCGATTGGNATATTNATGCGTTTCAGCCATGAGCTTAAGCACGTTAAAGGTATCAATGAGGGACGAAAAAATGCCCGATANNATTCGTCCGCGTGTCTTGATAATGGCCGGTGGNACAGGTGGTCATGTATTTCCCGCGTTAGCGGTTGCAGATGAACTTCGACAATCTGCAGTGGATTTATCTTGGTTGGGAACNCGCAACGGGATCGAAGCCGATCTTGTTCCAAGTCATGNTATTCCCCTCAATTTCATTGAAATAGAAGGTATTCGGGGTAAAGGTCTGACGGCTTTAGCTAAAGCGCCTTCTCTCTTACATCGGTCGATAAATCAGGCTTTCANAGTGCTAAAGGACTTTAGGCCGGATGTAGTTTTGGGCATGGGTGGTTTTGTTTCAGCCCCAGGGGCAATGGCAGCTTGGATAAAAAATATTCCACTTGTCGTGCATGAACAAAACGCCGTTCCCGGAACTACAAATCGACTCGTTAGTATATTTGCAAACTCTGTTTTGGAGGGTTTTCCGGGTACATTGCGCGGTGCCAGTTGGGTGGGAAACCCAGTTCGTTCTGCGATAACCAGATTGGCGGCGCCAGAAAACCGTCTGNGCTCTAGGAAAGGACCTGTNAATCTCCTCGTGCTGGGCGGGAGTCGCGGTTCAANAGCAATTAATGAATTAGNNCCAGCCGCTATTGCTGCGATTGGAGCTGATCAAAGACCCNGTATTTGGCATCAGACTGGTAGATCACATTTGAGTATGACGAAAGCCCTGTATTCGGCATNCGATATAGAAGCAAATGTNACTNAATTTATAGACGTTATGGAGAATGCTTANGGTTGGGCAGACTTTGTGATTTGTCGTTCTGGAGCGTTAACTATAGCTGAACTTACAAGCGTCGGATTGGGTTCTATTCTTATACCTTTTCCACATGCGATCGATGANCATCAAACGGCTAATGCGCGTTTGCTAGAGGCAAATGGTGCCGCAGTTATATATCAGCAAGCGGATTTAACATCTGAATTATTGGGAGAACTGATTGTTGAGTTGGCCGTTAACCCTTGCAATAGATTGGATATGGCAATGGCTGCCCGAAAACTTGCAAAAGATAATGCTGCAGAACAAGTGGCTAAAACTTGCTTGGAACATTCTTATGTTAACGCATGATTTTCTTCAACCTCCTGACATGAGAAGGATTAAACGCATCCATTTTGTTGGAATTGGTGGAAGCGGTATGTGTGGGATAGCAGAGGTCCTATTCAATCAAGGCTATGTTATCTCAGGCTCCGATATTGGATACAACACCAACATTGAACGACTCGCCAGTATTGGAGTGATTATATTTCATGGGCACAATGCAAGTAATATCGATGGCGCTGACGTCGTGGTTAATTCATCGGCTGTAGATTTTGAGAACATAGAAATAAAATGTGCGCATGCNNCNGGCGTTCCTGTGGTGCGACGTGCTGAGATGCTGGCGGAACTTATGCGATATCGGCACGGCATAGCGGTCGCTGGAACTCATGGAAAAACAACGACAACGAGTCTCATTTCCGCTATCTTTGCTGAGGATGGGAGGGATCCCACATTTGTAGTTGGGGGAAGGGTAAACAGCGCAGGTACAAATGCTAAGCTTGGTGCGAGTAAGTATCTAGTGGCAGAAGCAGATGAGAGCGATGCGTCTTTCTTGCATTTGCAACCAATGGTCGCAGTTTTAACNAATATTGAAGCTGACCATATGCAAAATTACGACTATGATTTTGAGCGCTTAAAAAACACCTACGTTGAGTTCTTACACAATCTGCCTTTCTATGGACTCGCTATTTTATGCATAGACGATGTTGTTATTCGGAGCATGTTGACNAGAGTATCNAGGCCGACAATAACCTATGGATTTAATANAGATTCTCAGTATCGAATAAGAGATTTGTCTACCGTCAAGTCACAATGCTCATTCGTAATTGATCGTCCTGAAGGGTTACCNTCATTATCAATTAATCTGGGCATGCCCGGACGCCACAATGCCTTGAATGCAGCCGCCGCAATAGCTGTCGCGAGTGATGAAGGANTTTCTGATACGTCTATTACTGAAGGACTCCGAAAGTTNGGCGGAGTAGGTCGGCGATTTGAAATTCTCGGTAACTATAACATNACCGATGGAAATGCACTGCTAGTTGATGATTATGGACATCATCCAACTGAAGTGAATGCGACGATAGATGCGGTTCGCGATGGTTGGCCAGAAAGAAGGTTGATAATGATATTCCAGCCTCATCGTTANAGCCGGACAAAGGATTTCTATAACGAGTTTGTAAACGTACTTTCCCGAGTGGATGAGTTACTGCTTCTGGATATTTATGCTGCTGGTGAGGAAAGTATACCCGATATCACTAGTCCGCGATTGCTTGAAAGTATTGAAACGCGAGGAATAATCAAACCATTGTATGTGGAGCATTTGGAGCTCGTGCCCACTCTTTTAAGAGACCTTGTTAGAAACAGAGATATAGTACTTACCCAAGGAGCGGGGAGTGTAAGTAAGTTAGTCGCAATGCTTCAAGCTAGCAAAGGGGTTGGATAATGAATGACCTAGCTAGAAGGATTGGTCGCGTAGGAGTGCTCTATGGNGGAGTTTCCTCAGAGCGAGAAATCTCCCTTGCCAGCGGATATGCCGTGGGGGAGGCACTTCAACGGCTATCGATTGAAAATACTATGATTGATGTGGCAGATAATCTTTTAACTCAATTAGAGCTTGTCAANCCTAATATNGCATTTATTGCGTTGCACGGGTCTGGTGGAGAGGATGGGACCATTCAGGGCTTATTGGAATATTTGCGAATGCCNTATACCGGAAGTGGAGTGGTTGCTTCAGCGCTGGCAATGGATAAATTCCGTTGNAAATTGATGTGGCGTGGATCCGGGCTACCCACTGCCGATTTTTTGAGGTTGGATGCGGAATCGGATTGGCTAGCTACCCTAGAAATTTTAGGGGGAGAGATCATAGTAAAGCCCTGTCGAGAAGGTTCCAGTATCGGGATGACTATTGTGCAAGATCCGCAGGATCTTAGAGACGCTTGGCGGCATGCTAAAGAATTCGATAAGGAGGTTATGGCCGAGCGTCGATTAACAGGAGACGAATATACCGTGGCCATCTTAGATGGCAAGGCATTGCCAGCAATAAGGATATCAACCGATTCTGAATTCTATGATTTTAACGCAAAATATCATTCGAATCAGACCCGCTACCATTGTCCAAGTGGTTTATCTAAAAACCGCGAATGTGAATTGCTAGATCTGTGCATGGAAGCTTTCAATAGTCTCGATTGCCGGGGCTGGGGTCGAGTAGATGTTATGACAGATGAAAATGGCGCGTTTTACTTGCTTGAGGTCAATACAGTGCCTGGTATGACATCACATAGTTTGGTTCCCAAAGCAGCAAATTCAGCTGATATATCATTTGATCAGTTGGTATTAAAGATTATCGAGGCGTCCTTATAAATGGCAAAACGCAATCACAAACAGCCGAGAAGAAAAATGGTCCCAGCCAATATAGAAGTTCAGGAATTAATGAGGCCCGTTAAAAAGATGCTCTTACTTGTGTTCCTGACTACAGGTGTTTTGGTGATGGGAGCGGTGATCAGAAATATAGATAAGCCGTTGACCAATGTTGTGGTTAGCGGGAAGTTTAGCTATCTCGATCAGCAGGTGTTAATTAGTCTTTTGACAGACGAGATTCAAGGGGGGTTTCTATCGCTTGATCTGAGCGAAATTAAGCTAACAATCGAAGCACATCCTTGGATTAGGCAGGTAAAGCTTACTCGGCAATGGCCGTCCACACTCTTAGCTGATGTGTCCGAAGAGGTTCCCATCGCTCGTTGGGGTAAGGAAGCGTTTTTGAATTATCAAGGTAAGAAATTGGAAATGGAATATGCTGGGTCATTGAGAAGCTTACCTGAGTTGGAATCGCCTTTTGTTTCTTCAGAAAAAATGATGCGGCAGTATCAAGCTTTAACACTTCAACTCGCGCCCACTGGTTTAACCATTGAGCGTCTGATCTGCGATTCAGATGGACTATGGTCCATATATACCTCGGAAGGTTTTGAATTGATCATCGGGCGAAACCAAATATTACAGAGGATGCGGCGATTTGCTTTGGCATGGGATTTTGGGCTTGGCACCAGGCGTCAAGTAATTAGACGCGTAGATTTGCGATATCCCAATGGTCTTGCGGTCAGCTGGAAAAGTGAGTCTTTTGATGAATCAGAGACTATAACCGTTTCAGGCATTCATACGGTTAGTTTTGGGCAATGGCCTGTTTAAGGGGAAGAAATTATGGATAGTTCAGATGATGAAAATATATTGGTTGGATTAGATATTGGCACTTCGAAGGTCGTGGCAATTGTGGGAGTTATTAACCCAGCTGGCGCCATTGAGATTATTGGTACTGGTATGCATCCGTCATCAGGATTAAAGAAGGGAGTAGTAGTCAATATTGAGGCAACAGTGAATTCTATTCAGCGCGCTATAGAGGAGGCTGAGCTGATGGCTGGTTGTTCCATCAGTTCTGTTTTTGTGGGAATTGCTGGGAGCCATATTCGGAGTATGAATTCCCATGGTATTGTCGCCATTCGGGAACGAGAGGTTCAACCACTTGATATAGAGAGGGTAATTGACGCCGCCAAGGCTGTGGCGATTCCCGCTGATCAAGAGATTCTTCATGTGCTACCCAAAGAATTTATCATTGATGATCAAGAGGGAATACAAAAACCTCAGGGCATGTCAGGTGTGCGATTGGAATCTAAAGTTCATCTTGTCACTGGCGCAGTAAATGCCGGGCAGAACATAAAAAAATGTATTCGTCGTTGTGGTCTCGAAGTTGAGGAGATGATTTTGGAGCAGTTGGCCTCAAGCTATGCAGTGCTTACTGACGATGAAAAATATCTAGGTGTGGCTCTAATCGATATTGGTGGTGGCACCTCAGATATAGCAGTTTTCAAAGAGGGCGCCATTCATCACACCGGTGTAATTCCAATCGCGGGTGATCAAGTTACCAATGATATAGCTACTTTACTGCGAACGCCGACGGCGCATGCTGAGGAGCTGAAAATCAAATATGCTTGTGCGCTGGCAAAACTAGCGCGACCTGAAGAGACTATAAAGGTTCCAAGTGTCGGAGATCGAGAACCGCGAGATATGTCAAGACAGTCATTGGCAGAAGTTGTTGAGCCTCGATATGAGGAGTTATTCAAATTGATTTTAGAGGATTTACGTCGTAGCGGATTTGAAGAACAACTGGCGGCAGGTATTGTTTTGACGGGAGGCACATCCAAAATGCAGGGAGTGGTTGAACTTGCGGAGGAAATTTTTCATTTGCCAGTAAGGGTTGGATCGCCAGCAAAGGTAAACGGGTTATCTGATATTGTGAATAACCCGATTTATTCGACCGGAGTTGGATTACTTCATTTCGGAGCGCTTGAGCAGCAGCATATGTCTGATACAAGGTTTTTGAAAAATCAGGATAAAGGATTTTTCAATATGATTACAAAATTTTTTCGAGATGATGATTGAATCGTGTGTTTGCACGATTGAACGTTTAATTTTAAAGGCGCAAAAGGGGAAAGTTATGTTTGAACTAGTAGATACCATACCGAAAAACGCAGATATTAAAGTGGTTGGAGTAGGTGGAGGTGGTGGGAACGCCGTTCGTCATATGATGCAAAGTAGTATTGATGGTGTAGATTTTATTTGTGCCAATACTGATGCTCAATCGCTTAGTGGACTGGAGGACGCTACTATTCTCCAAATTGGTGAAAACCTCACAAAAGGTTTGGGTGCTGGCGCTAATCCAGAAGTCGGTCGGCAGGCGGCTGTGGAGGACAAAGATCGAATTTCTCAGGCTTTAGAGGGGGCAGATATGGTTTTCATAACTGCTGGTATGGGTGGTGGAACAGGAACTGGAGGTGCACCAGTAATTGCTGAGGTAGCGAAACAGATGGGTATCCTCACAGTCGGAGTGGTTACAAGACCTTTCTCGTTTGAAGGGGCAAAACGCATGGCAGTGGCTGACGAAGGCATTTCCAAGTTGAAAGATCATGTTGATTCTCTAATTATTGTGCCAAACGAAAGGTTATTACAGGTGCTTGGAAAAGATATGACAGTAATTGGCGCATTCGAGAGAGCAAACGATGTGCTCTATGGAGCGGTTCAGGGAATCACAGACTTGATCCTACTGGATGGGCTGATTAACGTGGATTTTGCTGATGTTAGGACAGTAATGGCTGAAATGGGCATGGCGATGATGGGAACAGGTGAAGGAAGTGGTGCTGATCGAGCTACTGCAGCGGCCGAAGGTGCAATTAAATGTCCACTTCTTGAAGACGTCAATCTTCAAGGTGCTAAGGGTATCTTGGTCAACATTACAAGTGGTTATGACCTAACATTGGGTGAATTTGAGGAAGTTGGGAATACGGTCAGATCGTTTTCTGATGAGAATGCAACTATCATTGTGGGTAGTGTTTTTGACGCAGAAGCTTCGGACCAGTTGCGGGTAACTGTGGTTGCAACTGGTCTGGAATTCCCAGCGGCGAAGACAGGTCCTCGTGGTCTTGTTTCACATGATTTTAAGCCAATAGATGGAAGGCCAGATTATGATAGTTTGGGCAATGAGCCAGCAGTTAAGCGTCGACCCACCACCGCAAGAATGGGACAATTAGCGCAGCAAGTTGATGCAACCGCAGCTCCAGAGCATGACTTTTTAGATGTCCCTGCTTTCTTGAGGAAACAGGCGGATTAGCACTTAGTATCTTCTAAAATTAGCTCCTTGTCGCCAGCGTCATTTATACCAAATACCTTGGCGACCGAAGGTATGTCTGATAGACTCGATTGCTTTTGCTTTGGCCAAAATATTGATGATTAAGCAAAGAACTTTAAAAAATATGATTCGTGCATCGGGCGTCGGGCTTCATTCGGGTCAAAAGGTTTACCTCGCCCTGCACCCAGCCGATAACGACACGGGCATTGTATTCCGTCGCACTGACTTACATCCCGTCGTTGAGATAGAAGCTCGTGCTGAGAATGTCGGAGAGACCCAACTTTCAACCACCCTAGTCAAGGGAGATGTTAGAGTCTCCACAGTTGAGCATTTATTAGCCGCGCTTGCAGGTCTAGGCGTGGATAATGCTCGCATCGACGTATCGGCTCCTGAAATCCCGATAATGGATGGTAGTGCAGCACCATTTGTATTTTTATTGCAATGTGCAGGATTGCGTGAACAGAAAGGAGCTAAAAAATTCGTTCGAGTCAAAAAGGACGTCACATTTGAAAAAGACGGAAAGACCGTTACTTTTATGCCTTTTAATGGATTTAAATTAAACTTTGATATTGATTATGATCATCCTGTGTTTAAGAGCCAAGCAACAAGTGCGAGTGTGGATTTTTCGACTGACGTATTTGTTAGGGATGTCAGTAGAGCGCGTACTTTCGGATTTATGCATGAATACGACTATCTAAAATCTATGGGGCTCGTTCGGGGAGGCAGTCTGAGTAACGCAATTGTGGTTGACAAAGATGAAATATTGAACGAGGGCGGGCTGAGGTACCACGATGAGTTTGTTAAGCATAAGATTCTGGATGCAATAGGCGATTTGTATCTGCTTGGTAATAGCTTAATTTGTCAGTTTGACGCATATAAATCTGGGCATGGGATTAATAATGCATCTTTACGAGAATTAATTGCGCGAAAGGATGCATGGGAGTATGTCACCTTTGAAAATAATCCTGACGCTGTCCCCATTAACTATAGTTTGTTAGACTAAGCGGAAAAGCGAAGGACAGCTCTTTGAAAATAATTTTGCTTTCAAGTTCCACCAGTAACAATCGCTCGATCAGCTTCACCGGTTGGATGACAACTCTACTATTATCGGGGTTACTGATTTTATCTGTTGGTTTTGGAGCTTTCTTTGGCTATAAGATTTCAGATTTTCACTGGCAAGTGGTTTTTGAAAACACAGCCGGAGAGATTCAAGAACAAATAAGATTGCAAAGCGATAATGTTGCGGTCGGTCGAGAGGAAGTTGAACAAACGTTATCAGCTATGACTATTAAACTGGCACAGATGCGTTCCAGATTGGTGAGACTGGATGCGCTCGGCGAGCAACTAACACAGATCGCAAATCTAAAGGGGGGAGAATTCGATTTCTCTGCGTCGGCTGGTCTAGGGGGGCCGGAAAAGACAATGATGTCTGAGCTGTCAGATCCTATATCGCCTCAAGAGGAGATAGAGCTGATTTTCGAATCTCTTGAAAATAATTTGGGCGATAGAGAAGCGCAGTTATCTGTGTTGCAATCGATGATGTCTGATAATCGACTTAGAACTGAAAGTGTGGTCGCTGGACGGCCTATCGTTAAGGGATGGTTATCGTCCGAATACGGTATGCGGACGGATCCGTTCCACGGTCGGAAGAGTTGGCACAATGGAGTAGATTTCGCTGGACGCGAGGGATCGGATATTATAGCTGTTGCTTCAGGCGTGGTTGTTTGGTCTGGAACCAAAAAAGGGTATGGTAAGATGATTGAAATTAACCACAGTGATGGTTATCTAACGCGATATGCTCATAATAGAGAAAATTTGGCAAAGGTGGGGATGCTTGTTAAGCGAGGTGATGTTATTGCAAGCATGGGAAATACGGGTCGTTCAACCGGTCCGCATGTCCATTTTGAGGTATACAAAGACGGACGTACCGTTAATCCTGCAACCTATATTAGGCGAACTGTCAACTAAATATCTTAGCATTAATGCTATCAAACGAGCATACCTAATTCTCATTTACTAATGTCTTCCGAATCATTCTAATGTTTTTTAATTTGCTGAAAAAAGTTTTGGGGAGTAAAAATTCGCGTGAACTCCGCAGAATAAATAAGATCGTCGAAACCATAAATAGTCATGAAAAGGACTTCCAAGGCTTGAATGATCTTGAGTTAGGCGAAAAGACCCAACATTTTCGAGCAAGATATCGGAATGGAGAAAGCCTTGAACAACTTTTACCGGAGGCTTTTGCCAATGTCCGAGAAGTCGCGACACGCTCGCTTGGTATGAGGCATTTCGATGTTCAATTGATTGGAGGTATAACGCTGCATGAGGGGCGAATTGCCGAGATGCGCACTGGAGAGGGTAAAACACTAGTTGCAACTCTTGCGGCGTATCTAAATGCAATTCCTGGCAAAGGCGTCCATATTGTTACGGTCAATGATTACCTAGCTAAGCGAGATGCGGAATGGATGGAGCCTTTATATACAGGACTTGGCCTATCACTGGGGGTTGTGCAATCCTTCCAAGCGTCTGACCAACCTAATTCTTTTTTTATCGGACTTGATGGCGGAAATAAACTCCAGTCGTGCTCAAGACAGCAGGCATATAGCGCAGACGTTACTTATGGTACCAACAATGAATTTGGTTTTGACTATTTGCGCGATAATATGTGTCTGCGGTTAGAAGAAAAAACCCAACGTTCTTCTCATTTTGCAATCGTGGATGAAGTTGATTCTATTTTAATCGACGAAGCACGCACCCCACTGATTATTTCAGGCGCAGCACAGGACAGCTCGAAATTATATAAAACCATAAATAGTTTAATCCGAGATCTAGTCATGGTTGGAGATTCGGGATTGGGGGATTTTGTGGTTGATGAGAAGCTTCGTCATGTCGAGCTCACAGAGGACGGTCATTTAAATGTAGAAGCCGCTTTGGTAAAAGCCAAGTTACTCAGTGAGGAAGATAGTCTCTATCAAGCATCTAATTTAGGGCTATTGCATCACGTATCCTCAGCGCTGCGGGCACATTACTTATTTAACGCAGACGTTGAATATATTGTGCAAGATGGACAGGTTGTCTTAATCGATGAACATACCGGAAGAACGATGCCGGGGAGAAGATTATCTGAAGGACTCCACCAGGCTATCGAAGCAAAAGAAGACTTGGTTATTCAACAGGAGAGCCAAACACTTGCTTCTACGACTTTCCAAAACTATTTTAGGTTATATGAGAAATTGGCGGGCATGACTGGTACTGCAGACACTGAAGCTTTCGAATTTAAACAGATTTATGGGCTGGATGTGGTTGTCATACCAACTAATGTTACTGTCAACAGGACAGACTTGAATGATCTAATATTTTTGACCCAAAAGGAAAAATTTGAGGCAGTGATTGATGATATTAGAAGTACCGTCAGCAAAGGAGCACCGGTGCTAGTAGGTACTGCTTCTGTAGAGACATCAGAGTTATTGTCTGCAATGCTCCGCAAAGAGGGTATTAAGCACAATGTTTTAAATGCCAAGCAGCATGAACGCGAGGCGAGCATTATTGTTAATGCTGGTCGTTCAGGCTCCGTGACTATCGCAACCAATATGGCAGGCCGTGGGACCGATATTGTGTTGGGTGGCAACCTAGAGGTTGAATTAAAAGCTTTGAAAGATGGATCACCTGAAGAGGTTAAAGCTTGTCGCGAGGCATGGACAGAGCGTCAACGAGCAGTCATATCGGCTGGGGGTTTGCACATCATAGCTACTGAGCGTCATGAGTCGCGTCGTATCGACAATCAATTGCGAGGGCGTTGTGGTCGGCAGGGAGACCCGGGTGTATCTCGATTTTATTTGTCACTGGAAGATCCTCTAATGCGNCTATTCGCCTCAGATCGAGTCAAGAATATGATGCGGTCTATGGGTATGGAATACGGCGAAGCAATAGAGCACCGTATGGTTACCAATGCAATAGTTAAAGCGCAACGAAAAGTTGAGGGTCGAAATTTTGATATCCGTAAGCATTTGCTCGAATATGATGATGTCGCAAATGACCAGCGTCAAGTCATATATCAACAACGAAATGACCTCCTTGCCGATGACAACATATCAGAAATCATCACCCAAATCCGCGCCGATGTTGTGAACCACTCGATTGATGAACATATCATGCCCGGAAGTTTGGATGAACAATGGGATATAGAGGGCTTGGAACGTAAATTGGCAGCAGATTTCGATATTGAGATAGCTGTATCACTTTGGCTAGATGAGGATAATCGACTAGGTGAAGTCGGGGTTAGGGAGCGTATTTTAGATCTTGTGCAACAAGCTTATGAGACTCGGCATGGGCATNTCGGAGACTATTTGCAGGATGTTGAGAGACAGATAATGCTTCATGTTCTTGATAATTTATGGAAAGAACATTTATCGAATATGGATCAGTTGCGGCAAAGCATTGGCCTGCGCGCATACGCGCAAAAAAATCCAAAACAAGAGTATAAACGTGAATCATTTTCTCTATTTGAAGAGCTGCTGGACAATGTTAAATATGAAACTATTCGTTTCCTTAATAATGTCCAGATATCATCTCAAGATGATGTGTCAAGGCTCGAAAAGAAGCGCCGAGATGAACAGGGTAATCGAGCATACTCTCATGCAAAAGTCGAGGCAGTTGAAGGAGAACAGCAGGAAAACAGTCAATCTACTAGCATCAAAAATCAACCAGTTAGGAGGCATGGCAATAAAATGGGACGAAATGAGCCTTGCTCATGCGGGTCTGGAAAAAAATTCAAGCATTGCTGCGGCAAGATTCTATAGCCTAGGAANAAAATATTGCAAGATGACTAGAATTTTTCAAGCAAACCAGTTTTACTCGGGATTGGATAGTGGCTACCGGACTTGATTCTTTTCCTAAGATATATCCGGTGTCAGGTTTTAAGTTAGGCACGGCTTCTGCGGGGATCAAAGAGATTTCTCGCAAGGATCTTGTTGTTATGCAAATAGCAGAGAATTCGGCGGTAGCGGCGTTGTTTACCAAGAATGCCTTCTGCGCCGCCCCAATCGAAGTTGCAAGAAACTCTCTGGCACAGCATGTGCCGAGTTATCTTGTGGTGAATACGGGTAATGCCAATGCTGGTACTGGCGCTCGAGGAATACGCGATGCACAAATGACTTGTGCCAAAATAGCCGAATTGACCGAAGTTGATTCAGACAAAGTTCTTCCCTTCTCTACGGGAGTCATTGGGGAATACCTGCCGACACAACTTATTTTAGATGCGCTCCCGAGTGCAATTGAGGCACTAAATGAGGATGGTTGGGAGGCTGCAGCTTGGTCCATCCTCACCACAGATACGAGACCAAAAGCATCTAGTAAACGATTTGCGATACCTTCATATCATGCCGGCACTTCAGAAGTTACCATCTCTCCTGAGGCATACATAACGCTGACAGGAATTGCAAAGGGATCGGGCATGATAAAGCCGAACATGGCCACGATGCTGTCTTTCATTGCAACAGACGCAAGTATTGATAACGAGTTGTTGCATAGGGCCCTGACTCTTGCAGCAAACAAGAGTTTTAATAGAATTACCGTGGATGGCGACACTTCAACGAATGATGCCCTCGTTCTGGTCGCCACAGGACATTCTGGAGTCGTAGTAGATGAGCTGAATTTTAGCCAGTTTCAAGCGAATCTCGAATCGGTTTGTGTGGAACTGGCACAAGCTTGTATCAGAGATGGGGAGGGCGCNGCAAAGTTTGTGACTATAGTTGTGGCAAATGCTTTAANTCTTGATGAAGCTCTTGAAGTGGCATACACCGTGGCTGAGTCTCCGCTGGTCAAGACAGCGCTTGGCGCTTCGGATGCCAATTGGGGAAGAATTTTGGCTGCGATTGGTCGTGCTGAGATTTCTCATCTGGATATGGAAAAAGTGGACATACACATAAATGGGACGTTAGTCGTGCATCAGGGCCAACGGTCAGCAGACTACTCTGAAGAGGCAGGATCGATTGCAATGCAAACAGAGGATATTGAAATAAAAATACTTCTGGATCGAGGCGATGTTAGTCAGACAATCTGGACGACAGACCTTGGCCATGAGTATGTCCGAATNAATGCTGATTATNGGACCTGAGAGACAGAAAAACTTTGAGGCGTATTTNATGGTCAGCCGCTTGCATGTAGTGATTGGCATTCTNAGGGACAACCAAGGACGCATTTTAATCACTCGTCGGGATCGAAAAAAACATAAAGGAGGGCTTTGGGAATTTCCGGGTGGAAAAGTTGAACTTGGTGAGAGCTCTCGGCAAGCGATCTGCAGGGAGCTGCGCGAGGAAATTTCTATTGAGGTGATTGAAATGGAGCACTATATGGATATTTTTCATGATTATGAAGACTTGAATGTCTATTTGGAAGTCTTCAGTGTAACCAATTACCGCGGGTGCGCTCAGGCCGCTGAGGGCCAACGCCAAACGTGGACATCAGTAGACAGAGCCATAGATCCAGAATCCGAGTTTTGTTTTCCTGAGGCTAATTATCCGATTCTAAGAAAACTTCTTAATGAAGCTAGGCCAGCGGGTTCCGATTGAGCCTTTTGACAAATATTGGCAACTGCTTCAGTTTCTTAAGTGACTTGTGTGCTTGCCCCGGCTAGTATAAGTGCAAAACGCCTAGGATGAAATATACTCCAATTCCTGAGTAGTTGTGCCGATTCTCCGGTTGATTCTGCCAATTCCTCGAAGTTCTGAAAACCCATTTTCTTCAATNCATTAATGACTGAANAATCCTCATAGTCATCTGTACTAGGCGCCATCTGCCGCAATGAGATACTCTTGCGATGATAACCTTTATTGGTGTAGTTGCAGTCGCTGCAATGGTTACAATTGTTGCAAAAGCTNCANTTNTNACAACTATCGCAGCCCAAGCANGTAATNCAATCGGTGCAGGCATNACAGTTATTNCAATCATAACAATTGATCGAATCNGNGCAATCAATACAATTGTTACAATTATTAGANCCNTCACAGTTGATNCAGTTNTAACAGTTTTCACAATCTTGACAATTGGCGCAGTTATAACATTTGCTGCAAAGATTACAACTGTGGCAACCGAAGCAATCTNTACAATTACTNCAGAGGACACAGTTGGAGCACCCNAAGCAATCCCAGCAACCGCGGTTANTGAAGTTTAGAGACTCATACTCTGGATGAGCCTTTGCAAAGGCCTCGCTCACGCCATTATCATTTCGATCGACTCTAGCAAGGAATTCTTTCTTAGATTTATAGATCTTTGTACGCATTTTTATTTAGTATTTTGCATAATATAAATTTTTTTAGTCTCTGCCTATTTCATAGCGTTCAAGAGCTTTTTGGAATAGATTTCATTTCCCAACATCCACCTGCCAAAAACGGGCTGTTGGTGGNGAATGAAGAAAAAAAACATGCNGATCTGGTCTNTTTACAATTGACACACAAAATGCAAGTTATGCAATAGATTTTGGTNAGCGCATCTCTGATTTTTGGCGACAGCCTCTCGTTAATGGGTGCCACTAGCTAATCTCAGAAAAGTTTCATGAAAAGTTGCTACTCGCGACGGAATCGACGACTTCGGCAATGTGTTATCAAAAATATGAGTAGCTCGATTTAATTTTTCGCTGCGTTTCATTTGAGTATTAATTATTGACTGAATATCCTCCAAACTTTGATTGTCTCGCTCGGAAGCCCGCTTTAATTGAAGTTCCTCAGGTACATCTACTAGTAGAAGAGAGTCTACCAATTTGTGTTGCTGTGTCTCCATAAGAAGAGGTGATTCAAGCATTACATAAGCACTTCNCGCGAAACGGATTTTGTCTACGATCCACTCTGCGATAAGAGGATGCAGCAGGTTTTCCAACCAGAATTTTTCTTCCGGTTGAGAGAAGATAATTTTGCGCATAGCAGCGCGATCTAGCCCCCCATCCTTCTTGATTACCCTTCCACCAAAGCGGTCCGCAATAAACTTTAGGGCAGGCATACCGCGTTCTACAATTTTTCTCGATGCATGATCCGCATCCACNACCTCAATTCCCAAGTCAACAAACGCNCTGGCTACAGTGCTTTTGCCACTGCCAATCCCACCTGTCAAACCAACAATGTATGGTTTCGTCGACACNTTTATGGACCCTTTAGCACTTTGTNTTTTGATGAGGTCGNNCGATTATAACCTCAAAAGCTTGATAATCTTAAATATACCTCAATCATGCTATCTCCTAGATAGAAGNNGAGATAACCAGCTATAGCTAGGTAAGGTCCGAAAGCAATCGTTTGCCCACTATCAAGTCGNTTTAGAGTAATCCCAATAACTGCGGCAACAAGAGCTAGAGAANTGGCAATTAGCAATGTAAGTGGTAACAGGTGCCAGCCAAGCCAAGCNCCCAACGCGGCAAGGAACTTAAAGTCACCATAACCCATCCCCTCTTTGCCGGTGATCAATTTAAAGGCCCAATAGATTGACCAAAGCCCAAGGTATCCGAGGGTGGCTCCCAGAACTGCACTCTGAAGGGATGTAAAAGTACTACCGGTATTTATTATAAGACCTAGCCATAGGAGGGGCAAAGTGACTTGATCCGGCANTAACTTTTCTCGTAGGTCGATGAAGGCAAGTACTATGAGGCAATATGAAAAGATTATGGCACCTGCTGCTGAAAAAGTTATTCCAAAATTCANTAATGCTGTTGTTGTAGTGACAGCACCGAGAATTTCGACGATCGGATATTGCCGTGAAATAAGCGCAGCACAATTGGCGCATCGGCCTCCTATTGCAACGAAACTAAGAACGGGGATATTTTGTAAAAAAGAAAGANTTTGTTTACAACTAAAGCAATGGGATCTTGGATAGATGANATTTAGAGGCGCTCGTAAATCGTCTTGATCTTCAATATCGAGATAATCTCGGCATTCCGCTCGCCATTGGAAATTCAATTGAATCGGCAGTCGCATTATTACGACGTTCAGGAAGCTTCCGAAGGTTAAGCCCAGCAAAACGCCCAATAATGTCAATATATTTTCTGGAAGATCCATAGAAAAAGTTACTCTGATTACTTTTTGGCTCGAGTTGCAGCAGTTTTTTCTTTTCTAAAGGTATTTCTCAAACTATCGGCCCAGGNAGGCGCATATTTAATTGATTTGATCTAAAGCTTAAATCACTNNAGAAATCTCATCGATAAATCGATCGCCTCTAAATGTTTGGTCAGGCTTCCCGACGATATAAAATCTACAGGCAAGCTTTGATACTTGTTCAACAANTCATCAGTTACTCCACCTGAAATCTCTATTTTAGTTCGGCCTTTTTCGATTCTTTTTAATTGCAGCATGTCTTCGTAAGAGAAGTTGTCAAGCATTATTATATCTGCTTCTGCCTCCAAGGCTTCGTTGAATTGTTTCATATTTTCAACTTCCACCTCCACNNTTTTTTCTTTGTCGATATCCCTAGCTTTTTGGATTGCTTCTGCAATTCCTCCGCAAGCCAGGATATGATTTTCTTTAATCAAAAATGAATCGTAGAGCCCCATTCTGTGATTAGAACAACCACCGATGCGAACCGCATATTTTTGCGCTTTCCGAAGCCCAGGTATGGTTTTTCGGGTATCTAATAGGCGCACGCTAGAATCTTGGATTTTTGAACTATATCGCCGTGCACATGTTGCTGTGCCAGATAGCGTTTGCAAAAAGTTTAGAGCAGTCCTCTCCCCAGTTAAGAGTGATCGCGCACTTCCAGATAGAACAGCGACTACANCGCCTGTCATGACTTCCTGACCTTCGTTTATTAGCCAATTTGTACTTACATCCCCTCCTAGTTGATTGAAGACTTCTTCTGCCCAAGGGATGCCGCATATAACTGCCGGTTGCAGAGCTGTAATGTGAGCAGTTGCCATCTTTTCCAAAGAAATTAGGGCACCAGTAATGTCGCCATCTCCAACATCTTCTTGAAGTGCTCGAGACACACATTCCGCTATATCGAGCGCAGTTGATCGTGTCATTTTAAACTTCGTCATNTCTGTGTCTTCATACCTCTGGTGTTAAAATGATACTGAAAGGCCGTTTAGATTTAACAAGTGGTAACAAGAAATCGCTGAANATAATTCTAACAGTATTGACCGAAATTATGGATCGAGTANCGACATCATTTTTGAANCGTATANNAAANTNTGATTATTAAAATCATTATATTGTGTCATGCTTTGGGCATATNANGATTCATTGGTATCATTGAAATCACTTCAGTACANCTCCGACTAATNGGATCCGCAATCATCGAGGAGGGTGTATAATTTTTNATTNAATATATCGGGCNCTGATTTCTTATGGTTAAGGGACTAGACAATGGCTGGATGGACGTTCACCGCAGAATCGAATCGCCAAACGCTGACCGTCGGCCTGATGGCACACAAATAAGTCTATTAGTGATTCACAACATCAGCCTGCCGCCAAATGAGTTTGCAAAAAACTATGTAGACCACCTTTTTACAAACTGTCTAAATCCGTCATTTCATCCTTACTTCGAAGAGATCGGCCATCTTCGAGTCTCCGCTCATTTATACATAGACCGAGAGGGTATAATTACTCAATATGTCCCGCTTAATCGCAGGGCTTGGCACGCAGGGGAATCAAGTTTTGACAATAGAACCTGCTGTAACGATTTCTCAATAGGAATTGAACTTCAGGGCGCTGATCATATCCCTTATACAGAGATCCAATATTCTCGATTGGGGTGTCTGACCAGGCAACTACAATCTTTCTTCCCTCTGATCACTTTGGATAGGATTGTAGGTCACAGCGATATCTCTCCTGGTCGAAAAACCGATCCGGGTGATTCCTTCGACTGGAAGAGATACTTAACCCTATTACAAAGTGACGATGCTTTTTAACTAGGCGATGCTAAGGAGTTTATTTCGCATAAAATACATTATTAGTAGGATGGCAGGCAGTCCTATGAAAGCTGCATAAACGAAAAATATTGGGTACCCTACCGAATCAATGATCAAACCGGAGAAGCCACCTGCAAATTTTCCTGGCAGAGTCATAATTGAACTAAATAAAGCATATTGGGTCGCTGTGTAGTTCTGATTCACCAAGCTGGATAAGAAAGCGATAAAAACAACATTCGACATGCCGCCAGCTAAGTTATCTGCGCCAATCACTAGTGCTAGCCAGTTCAGATCAGGGCCCATCAGCGCTAGGATAGAGAATAATAAATTCGTAATCATGACCAAGATTGCTGTTATCAAAAGTGGGCTCATGATCCCCATTTTGACGACCAAAACACCTCCCAAAGCAGAACCAAGAATTGTCATAAAAAACCCGAAAACCTTTGCTATGCTGGCGATTTGTGATTTAGTAAACCCAAGTTCGAGGTAAAAAGGATTGGCCATTACCCCCATAGTAATATCACTTATACGAAACACACCTATGAAAAGAAGAAGAATAGCTGCATGTCCTCTATACTCTTGGAAAAAAGAGAAGAATGGAGCGTAAACCAGCACCATCGCACGATTCAATTTGGAAGTAATTACATTTCGCTTAGTATTTAAGCGCTCCAATAGGCTGATCTCCAGAGGCCCCCAACGAACACTCTTAACGGATGAGGGCTCACTAATAAGTCCCGTGGTCACTATGCCTATCAGCATCAATAGCGCCATCAGCTGATAAGCGAGCTCCCAGTCATATAGATCGGCAACATAGAAGGCTCCTGCACCAGAGACTAGGAGTGCCAAGCGGTAGCCAAAGATATAAGTTGCAGCCATAGCCGCTTGTAATTCGCGAGGCGCAGCTTCAATTCGATATGCGTCAATACAAATATCCTGGGTTGCTGAACAAAAAGCTACGAATGTCGCTAGTAAAGCTAGGCTCCATATTTGGATGCCTGGATCCAGAGTGGACATGGAGAACAAACCGACTAGAAGGCCCAACTGAGCTGTTAGCATCCAAGATCGTCGTTGTCCCAAAAATCTTGTTACCCAAGGTATCGCAAGGTTGTCTAAGACTGGTGCCCAAAGCACCTTGATAGAGAAAGTTATCCCTACCCAACTAAAAAACCCGATTGCCGTGCGCTGGACGCCAGCTTCCGATAACCAAGCTGAGAGTGTCGAGAAGACTAATAGGTAGGGCAATCCGGCAGAAAAACCAAGAAATGTCATGGTTATAACCTTTCTTCGAAGAAATACTGCGATCGCATCGCGCCAACTCGGTTGTTTGTCATCACTGTTGTTCTGCATAGTCGGCTTAAGATTCTCCATAATTGCATTGTTTGCGAGGCAGACAGTCTCTCATAGATTGAGGGCTTTCAATAACTTTAATCGAAATGGAATAAAATCTAAAAAAAGAGTATATTTTTGGGCAAAGGAGAATCCAAGTTAATGTACTTTTTTATCATTTTATTTTTGATGGTGCCTTTTGCAGAGATATTGTTATTGATTTCTGTAGGTTCTTTTGTCGGGGCTCTTAACACCATCGGCCTTGTCTTAGCAACCGCCGTAATTGGGGGCATTATTATACGGGTTCAGGGCACTGAAATACTTTGGTTGGTCAAGAACAAATTGACTCAAGGACAGTTGCCTGCGGAAGAACTTTTCTCTGGATTAATGCTCATTTTTTCTGGGATTTTATTTTGTACTCCGGGATTTTGCACAGACTCTCTGGGATTCCTCTTGCTAGTACCGAAGATACGCTGCAAATTTTCTAAAATAATAAAGAAACGAATTTTTGCCGATTTTTCCAATTGGTCAG
>NZXB01000067.1 GCA_002701765.1 Porticoccaceae bacterium | reverse complement strand
TACGTGATTTGCGTCCATAACTTTATAAGGTGCAAAAAAGACCTAGCATTCAATTGGTGTATTGAGCCATCGAAAATGCATAAAAAGTACTATTGCTTTGCTTTTCGGGCTCGATCGCCTTATCCAATTAAATCTTTTGCTTGTAAATGTGAGTATTGAGTTCGTAGGCAGGAGCCATTTTTTGATGTGTTAGGCAATGTTGACAAACCACTAAGTATTGTATTGACTTCGAGATATCTGAAAATACACCAAAGTTACATTAAACTTTTACCTTATCCGCAATAGGACCATGTTATGTCTGTCAAAGTGTTTAAACCTCAATTAATCAATCTGCTGCCGGACTTAGGGTACTCAGGTGTGGAATTGTTATCGTCTTACCTAGTTGCGCTGACGATTGAGAAAGGAGATGTGATAGTCAAACAAGGATCCCTCGATAAAGATGTCTTCTTTCCTATGAACGGGAAATTCTCAGTATTTGAGAAGCTTAAGATTGATGATTCAGACGTGGTTTTGCAGACTGCGACATTCCCTGGTCCAAGCATTGTGGGGGAGGTCAGCATCTTGACTGATTCGGAAAGAACTGCCTCCGTGATGGCCATGGAAAAGGCAGATTGTTTAATTCTAACAAAAAAGAAGCTTGATTCCCTGATCTTGGACCATCCCGTCTTAATGGTTGAGCTGCAGAAGACCTTTGCAAGTCTCCTGTATGAACGCCAGACTAGAATGACCAATAAGGTGAAAAGTATCATTCTCACAGAGGATGAATCGGTCCAAAGCCGTTTAGATAAATTGGGGAAATTCACTGGTAAGGCCACTATAGTCAGTCAAGAATTTGCAAATGCTCTTTTTGAGAAGGCATAGTTACCTCTTGCGCTTCGCCAAGGCGATCAAATTTTCAGCCGCCTTCAAACACAAAAAATTAGTAACCAAGTTTAAATGTATCATTTAACAACGAAATTCTTGCCTATTATTCGGCCACTATGCTTTAGACCACAAGAGGTCAATATTGGAGTCACATAGACTTAAAAGAGCTTCTGTGGGATAGTCCCAAAAATTCATTGCTTTGGGCCATGACATGAGTCGACTATCGTTTCATCGGAAACCAGATTTTTTAAGTAATTTATCAGCAGTTACATTCCTAGTAATTTTAGCCGCTGTACTTTATTTTTCGCCTCAAAGGCAAGCATTGGAAGCGCTCAATTTTGATTTACTCACCGTTATATCGGCCGATGAAAAACCTGATCAAGCGCTTGTCATAATAGGGATAGATGATCAATCATTCGCTAATCTAAATGTTCAATGGCCATGGCCGAGGGGTGTTCATGCGCATCTCTTGGAGCAGGTCAAAAAACAATCTCCTCTTGCTATTGTTTTTGATCTTTTATTTTCAGAACCATCTGAACCGTCCGAGGATGAGCTCCTCGCTCAGGCTATAATGGGAGAAACGCCTGTCGTGATGGCTTCCGAGCGAGCTTTTCAGCAGACCGAGTATGCGCAAATCGTAACCGATGTTCTTCCTCTCCCCTCATTCCTTGCTTCTGGGGCGATACCTGGGGATGTGGGCATTCAAAATGACCCCGATCAGGGCGTTAGGTTGCTCCCGGGTCAAGAATCTGCGATGTGGCGCAAAACTCTGGAAGCCATAGCTTCGGATAATAAGCTGGAGCTCCCGAATTCATCTGATTCTGCAAATAGGTATATTAAATACGTCGGGTCTCGGGGCACTATTCCGACAATATCCTATTATCAGGCGCTCTTTGCTGATGAGTTCCTCCCTAGTGATTTTTTCACCGATAAGATTGTGCTTATCGGATTCACTATGCTCACATCGCCCACTGCCAAGGGCAAGGGAGATAATCATGCTACACCTTTTACTTTATTGGCGGGCGAATTTACGCCAGGAGTAGAGATTCATGCCAGCGCAATTAACTCCCAACTTCAGTCTATCATCATAGAAGAGATTGATCCGCTCTATGAAGCTTTGGGAACCCTTATCGCTATCTCAATCTCGTTAGTAATTTTTTCTCAGTACAGCTTAGTTGCAGGTGGAGTTCTACTCATTTTGGTCTCTGGGCTCATGTTTTTGGCGAGTTTCTTTGCTTTTTCCAAGGCTTATGTTTTCGGCCCGGTTCTCGCTCCAATTGTCATTATGGTAGCGGGGTTTTTTACGTTTACACTTGTGCGTTANCTCAGAGAGCAAAAAAAATCGCGGGAAATCCGTCAAGCCTTTGAACATTATGTGCCAGCAGANGTNGTTGGTGAATTAGTTCTGGATCCGGGGCNGATAAAATTGGGAGGAGATCGCAAGCATATTACTGTAATGTTCACGGACCTTGCTGGTTTTACTAGCCTTGCGGAAAAGACAGAGGCTGAAGAACTCTCATCTATTTTGAACGATCATCTCAACAGGATGACAAAAATAATTTTAAGGAACGGCGGCACCTTGGATAAATTTATTGGTGACGCAATTATGGCTTTCTGGGGGGCGCCTATTGCTGAGCCAGAACAGGCCGACAAGGCGATTCNCTGTGCAGTAGAAATGCAAAAGGAAATGCAGAAATTTCGTTCGGAATATGAACTNAAAGGNAAGCCGCCTCTTTTCATGCGTGTTGGTTTGAATACGTGTGAGGCGATTGTGGGGAATATGGGTGGTGAGGATAGGTTTGATTACACGGCTATTGGGGATGGGGTTAACCTTGCCGCCAGACTGGAGGGCGCAAATAAAGCATACGGCACCGAAATACTGATCAGTCAAAATACCCTAGATGAATCAAATAGCGATTCGAAGTTTTGTTTNCTTGATCAAATCCGGGTAAAGGGNAAAAAACAGGCCATAGAGATCTACACTATTGCCTCCAGCGACAGAGCTCAAATCCTGTGCAGCAACTTTATGTCTAAGTACAAAGACTGTCTCTGGANAGAGGCGCTAAAAATTCTGAATGAAATTAGTGAGATCCCAGATTTATCAAACTATGCGGATGGCATGAAACTNAGAGTGAAAGAACTTGAGACGAACGAAGTAAAANAATGGGATGGAGTCTCTGATTTAGAGAAATTATGACGAAAAAAATTCCGTACTTTTTTCTTTGATATATTCATTTTCACGACTAACTTTTGTCACGCATCTGTCGATAAAAATTATAGGCTCAAAATAATATCAGTTTGATGGGAGCAATCGTCTTGGCAGGCGCACAAAATTGGTCAACCTCAGTATTTCTATTTAATGTATTGATAACACTATCTACTACCTGTGCATTTGCCTCAAATGGTGTAACAACTCTTTTGGTTTCTTTTTCTGGGGAAGTATCGGTTCGAAGCTCCTCCCTACCTAATTGGCAAAAAGCAGAAGTAGGCCAAGTATTGCCCCCCGGTTTGACACTGAAGACCCAAGCTGTNAGCAGTGCGAATATTTTGTTNCCGGACGGAACGCAGATCAAACTNGCCGAAGATTCGGAACTCACAATAAAGGCTCCCAAACCCCTTGCCAANAAAGCGGTTAGCTCAACAGATCTGCTNCTCGCNCGNGGCAAATTATGGGGTCGCGCGAAAAGTTTACCNAACCAACTATCTATATCAACTCCCACGGCAACAGCTTCTATTAGAGGAACTGAATGGGAGGTCGATGCAACTGAAGAGAATTCCTCCAGTGTGATGGTACTGAGCGGGCAAGTGGAACTGTCTAATTCGATAGGTAGTGTCGTTTTGGAAAAAAATATGCGAGGGACCGCCAAACCTGGCGCAAAACCGAATGCGACACAGATAAACAATGCCAGAGATAGAGTCCAATGGGTCAGTAATTATAAACCGTCACCGAGCCTTTACCTAAACCCATACGTCAGCGATAAATTTGATTCGCAGAATTTTGACTCGGATTGCGAATTGCTCCTTCAAGAAACCATTGGAACAGTGGACCCTGATTTGCAAAGAATAGTTGGGCTATGCGCGATCGATGCCATGCTTGCTGGCAAAGTGAAGCTGGTGGCTGATCTGATTGCGACCAGTAATTTTTCTGATTCGTTACTAGGTCTTCAAATGCAGGCTGATTTATCCACATTGACGGGGAATTATCAGGCCGCTACACAAACCCTTGAAACAGCAATAAATCGTTTTGGTCAAGTCTCAGATCTCAATGCACAACGCGCCGCCATTGATCTGCATTTTGGAAACCTTAACGGTGTGAGGCAGTACCTTGAGGGGTCTGATTACGAACAGGTGGTTACCCCACTTAGATACCTTGTCGCTGGGGATTATTTTTTTTTGGAGGGAGATTTTTCTAACTCAGAGAAGTCATATTTAAAGGCTCTGGAAAATGTGTCAACGAAAATCGAAGCGCTTATTCGTCTAGCAAAACTTAATCGTTCTTATGGCAATAGCCTTCGAAGTGAGTCGTTGCTTCGTGAAGCGCTCCAATTAGAGCCTAAAAATTATCTAGCTCGGGCTCAAAATGCTGAACTGCAACTCGAAAACGCCGAGTATGAAAATGCGATCAACACTTTTGAGCAACTGCTTTCCGAGAAGCCAGATGACCTGCTTACATTAAATGCGCTGGCAGAAGCATATCTTGCTGAAAAGCGCCCTCAAGACGCGCTGAAGAGCATACAAGCAGCGGGTTTGGTTGAACCATCTTCGGCAATGCCAAATGTAACTGCCGGATTAATTCAGCATCAGAACGGCAATATACAGAGTTCCTATGATGAATTACTAGATGCGACTGAAAAGGATCCTAAGGACCCAATGCCGATGTTCCTTTTGAGTGCCATTTCGGCTGATGAGTATCGAATAGGCGATGCAATGCAGTACTCAAGGGCTGCCCTTGAGCGAATACCTTATCTGAAATCTTTAGATAAGGTTTCGACGGATCGAAGCGGGAGTTCTAACATAGGCAACGCATATAGCAAATTCGGTTTGGAGGACTTTGCAAAACTTTATGCCCTAGATTCCTATCAGCCAAACTGGGCCGGTAGCCAGTTTTTCCTTGCAGAGCGAGAACAAGATAACTTTGCTCGATCATCGCTTTCCCTGAGGGGTTTTATAAATGAGCCCACCACCTTTGGTGCATCAAAGCGAAGAATTTCGTTGATTGACAGCGCAAATGTAAGCACCGAATTAATCCATGACCGATCCGGCAAAATGGAGTTCAGTAGTGACGACGTCAGGCTTGCTGTCAGCGGACTTGTATTCTCTCCCATGCCTATCTCATTCTTCGTTCAGAAGACTAAGGGCAGGGCAAATGATGATGGCTACGGCAAAGAATTTAGCAGCACNGTTTCCTCTGTAACTTCCGCATACAGCGAGTTTGTAACGGGCTCTGTCGTTTCTGATGCCCGAATGGGTNCGGCCTGGGATCGAGAGGTNAGCATCGCTGACAAGGATATCAATACGTTCGGGATTGGGTTCAAACCGATCTCGCGGTTAAACCTATTCGCCCTGCATGTCCGCTCAAAAGAAAGTTCTCCATCAAGCCGGATTTATGCTGANTCGAATGAAATAATAGCCCCCAGCGCCTTTCTTAAATCGGAAACAAATGCCATTCCGCTTTCCATTTCAGATGCCTTGAGTATATTTCCGGTGATCGATGAGAGAACACAAGGTCGTTACGTAAATACGCTTTTTGTTTCGGGATTCAAGTATCAAATAACCGATTCTTTAACCTTGCTAGGCAAGCATACTCGCTCGAAGAATCGCGCGGACATAACATATCAGACCACTACAATTTGTCCATTGAGCACGGTTACCAACCAATCTGTAGGTGTTTCCCTCCAAAATCAATTACTCCCNATAGCTCANGAGATTCTTTTTCTCAATCAATTTTACTCTCCAGGAAACAGAAACTCGTTGCCCAAAAGCTTTTGGAGTCTTTTTGAAAAAGCTCAATTGAGAGGGTTTCGATCAGAGTGTCCNCTTGCGGCTTTAAGCGATGANAATTATCANACTGATCTTACTGGCTATGACGTCACATCAAATAGTTTAAGGGACTACAGCTTGTTTATTGAAAAAACTGGCCCGAANTTTGANTTCTCTTTTGGCTATGAGACCTCTAAAGGCCGGAATGTTANTTTTTGGGGAACTACGGGAACGGATCCTAACCAGTATTTTGAACCGGCTAAGTCTGTGGTCTCANAGTTTGAGAGCCTCCCTGGCATAGACTTNTTTTGCGGAGTGTCTCCTGTACAGTCGCCNCTTTGCCAAACTATTATCGATGGTAGCAACCCGCTGTTCTCGAAAATTTTGAGTTCCCAGGAGTTTTCTGAGCAGATTGATTTNTATGGGCAGGATGTTTATGAGAGCGAATACNTTAGTACCCATTTTAGGTATAAGATGAATGATAAGGCAATTATCAATATCGCNCTNCAGGGTGTAGCTAATGAGGCAGACTTTTTCAAAAGGTACAAAAACTCCGCGGTCGAATACCTTTACGGTGGTTTTAGCATGTATTTCCCTGGGGCAGACCTCTCAGACATTGATGGAGATACCGTTTCAATTAAGGCTCCTCAAGAATCATTGAATGACCCCAATGGGTCAGGTTGGAAATTCGGAACCAGCGCAAGCATTTTGCTTAAACCAAATGATCGACTTTATGTGAATCTTGCACATACTGACCAAGTAAAGCCCAATCTGAATGNTACTCTATCGCCAGTATACTTGGGCTTTACCCCAAGCCTGCAATATGGAGTGAGCNCCGATACCCGGGTNTCTACCAATCATTTTACCTCAAGGTTTGTTTTGAATGACAAGGTTTTACTTCGAATGTCTCTGAGTGCGAGCAGGATTCGACCAGAGAAAATTAGTGATAACTCAGGGTGGGGTGGCTCTTATGTTACGCCAAGCACTAAAGGATATACCGAGTGGCTTACTAGTAATGTTTNTGATCAAATGCGGTCCAACGAGCTGAGANGACTAGGCACTACCGTGGGGCCATATGAAAATCAGCTTTGTGTGAATTGTCGTCAAAATAAAAAACTGGAGTTCGCTGGNAATTTCATAGTNTCACCGAATCTGTCGGCAAANCTTATNTACTTGCATCATCAGGAGTCTGATGTTGTTCCAATGGGGGCATCAACCTTTCTTTCTGGGGCTCTCGAATGCCTCTCATCGGCAGTGTCAGAGCAAGAATGTGNGCGGGAGGGGAGCGACTTATTCAAAGCTAAAGCGTTCCCGAAGCATTATTTTCGTTCGGGCGTGACATGGGTNCCGGTGGCGAATCTCGAGCTTTCNNTACTCGTAGAACATGCTACAAANGCAGAAACTCTATCCTATCAAGTAAACTCAGTCNCTGACGGTACTAATTTAAGTTTGGNGTCCATTGAAAAACCTGATTGGACAGACGCTCATGCGATGTTGCGTTGGCAATCAGCGGATAAAAAGTTCCGCATAGAGGCATCATTTAACGGAATATTCTCAGAAAAATATCCTTCGAACTTCCTTATTCGTTCGTCGCTAAATTTGTAAAGCACTCATCAAGGTCAGCGTTGGTTTGCTCAAGACCTGCAATCAAGATCGCTGCTGCTTCTGAGTCCCCCATAACTTCAGACAATGTCTCGGCAGGATCATCGCCATCGGCAAGAACGGTCATCATGTCAGGATCGATATCGGCCGCCATTAGCATATTAATCGCCATGTCGCACTGTGCTTCCGGTGTTGTCATGGATTCTAGTTCTGCTCCTTCCATATCCATGATGGACGCAAGAGCGTCTTCATCCACTTCTGATCCCATNTCAACATTGAGTGAATTCAAGACGGCTAGATCCACCGGATTTCCTTGGCCATCCGCATTACAAACGGACGACATACCGACAAGTAGAATCGCCGATGAAAAGAGTGTGCAAATATTTCGCATTCTATGTCCCCAAACTATATTTTGAACGGTTTATGTAATACATCAATTCGTGCTGAGTGTACACAATTTTCAACTGGAGCGCACTTTAGTCATCAATTGCTCAATGTTGTAAGAATAGTCTATTCTGAACATCATATGTATTTGAAATATTTCTTCATCAATATCACGGGTGGTACTTTGCCAAAGTAAAATTGATCCACTGGCATTGAGCTATGGTTACATCTAAGAGATAATGCGCTACGCAGCTTAAATTGATGAGATCGTTAAATGACCGAAGCTGATCCAAAAGCACAACTTGCCGCTCTATTGCCACAACTGATGGCCTCGGGCATTGACTCTTTACTTCCCTATCTGACTAAATTTAAAGCGGCCAAGGGCCATGTTTTTATCAAGCAAGGTGACAAAGATGAGGATATGTTTTTTCTGTTGAATGGTTCGTTTTCGGTTTTCGAAAAGATTTCGATCAACCGTCAACCAGTCGTGCTTCACACTGCGTCGTTCCCTGGCCCAGTTATCCTCGGCGAAGTGGCGATAATGACTGATGCTGAGAGAACTGCAACTGTAGTGGCAATGTCGGAAGCGGATTGCTACACGCTGACCCGAGGAAAGTTTGATGAATTAATACAAGCCAATCCAAAAATAGCGATGAGGCTTCTGCAAACATTCGGAGGAGTGATGTATGCCAGACAATCAGCATTCCATAACAAAGTTAGAGGTAACATTTTACGTGAGTGTCGCAGTGCCGAGGGCGGTATTGCCAAACTGACGCGTTACACCGGAAAAGTATCTCGCACCAGTCCCGCATTAGCCGAAAAACTTTTTAGCGAAGACTTTGAAGGCGTAAACTATGATTCACACTCATGATAGCTCTTAGCCAGAGACTTTTGCATTTAGAGAGATATGACCGTTATTTTTCCTCTGAGCATCTTAGAAATATCGATGACATACACTTTTGTCAAAGAGCGATCCGGAGAACGTCGATCGGGTTAGCATGATGCCTAGATTCTTGATTCACTCGATTTTAATCTTCTCACGCTCTTTAGCCAGGAAAAAAACGGGATGCTTCTTTGTTGTTCGATTTTTTTGGAGTGCATCCTGAAAACAAATTTCTAGTGCGGTATCGGTTCTTGAGGGCTCATGATGTGTCAAATACACTTGTTTTGCATTGGCCTCTCGACCAGCCAATATGCTTGAATCGAAATTGCCGTGTCCCCAACCCTTTTTGGTTTTGTACTCTTCAACTGTATACGCGGTGTCGATTATCAGCACGTCTGTGTCTCTCATGAATTCGATGGTCTTTTGCGTTCTTAGTTCAATCTTCTTCTGCTGAGTTTCCCATTCGGGGTCATTTAGCTCTAGATCATTGGACAACCACTCGTGGTCACCTGTAAATACTATGCTATTAAAATCGTCTTCGACCCTGTACCCAAAATTTACGACAGGATGATGAAACTTGAAGCCGGAAACCTTGAGAGAGCCTATTCTGATTTTTTCTCCCTCTTCAATATCGAAAAAATTGATCCGGGAACTCAAATCGTCTAATTGGATGGGAAAGAAGTGACGATCCATTTGTTTGGCAAGACGTTCCTTAATTCCGAGCCCTGACTCGAGATCTCTGGGCCCATAAATATTGATTTTATATTTGTGCGAGAAGCTTGGTTGGAACATTGGTAAACCTTGAATATGGTCCCAATGAGTATGTGAAATAAAGATGTTAATAACCGAAAGATCGCTTGATAGCAAATCAAGACCCAGAGGATAAATGCCGGTCCCGGCGTCAAGAATAACGAGCTCGTTTTGTTTTCCACGAATTTCAATGCAAGTCGTGTTCCCTCCGTACATTAGGGTATCAGCACCCGGCACCGGAATCGACCCTCTTACGCCCCAAAATCTAAAAAACAACAAAGCACTCCACCACCAGACAAAAATTACGGATCCCACATAGGATCATTCTATGACTTACTTTAAATTATAGGCTTTTAATACGCCAGATAAAAAGGTTCTGAAGATTATGTCTCAGTAATCACGCTAAGGGTGCCGCGCTTGGATAGTAACCTCATAGCGGTATGTATAGATCTTTCAAACAAGAGAAATAGCCGAAAAATTTTTAATGAGTTAATTGACGAGGAAAGTATTACCGAGGCCCTTTAAAAAAGCTATTACAAACGCATCTCAGTTAAGTTAAAGGTTATCTTAAAGTTTTCTTAGAACATTGGTTTTTATGGTCCTTTCTTACGGTACTTCCAGGCTGCACTTTCTTCATTATCCTTTGGATTTCCCTTGATTAGTTCAAAAAAACTCCCTTTCTGATCCGAAGAACCAACGTAAAGGCATGACACAATATATTCACTCGGTGCCTTCTCTGAATTCGTCTGTGCAAAGATTGTCTTTGAATGATCGCATACTGCCGACGGATGATTTTTTAGGTCAAATGCATCAGATTTAAATTTATAGATGACCCTCACCACGCTGCCGGAAGAGCAATTATTGTCAATAATGGAATCGGTGTCTGAATTGATGTAAATATTGCAGATTTCCGTCGGCTCTGAAGCGAAAGCATGCGAAATTATCATAATAAAAAACACTGGCATGCCAAATAAAGTAATTCCTAACCTCGGACCTCGTGTTGAAAGCATCAATATTCTCCATATGTGAATCTTCGATATGTTACGTTGACCCAAAATTGTTGGTTGCTTCTATCAGTTCATGAGTTATTTCTCTCTCGAAGGCACTGTGGCCGGAAAATGGACAAATTTTTAGCGACGCCTCCGGCCACCGACTTGCCAACTCGAGTGCAGTTTCAGCAGGACATACTATGTCAAAACGACCTTGAATGATTACTGCTGGTATGGATCGAATTTTTTCAATTCCTTCAAGTAATTGAGTTTCACTTTTAAAAAATCCTGCATTGCTGAAGTAATGGTTTTCTATTAATGCAAAAGCCAATGCAAACTCGGGATCTGAAAATTCTTCCATCCTTTTCTCAGAATAATCCAAGCTGCTGCATGCAGCTTCCCAACGAGACCAAGCTATTGCAGCGTCGAGACTTTTTCTCTTATCGGGCCCAGTAAAGATTACGCGGTATGCATCCATCAGATCATCCCGGTTTTCTTTCTTAATGATCTCGATAAATTCACCCCAAGCTTCGGGGTATATCCTGCTTGCCCCCTCTTGATAAAACCACTTGAGCTCTTTTTGACGGAGCAAAAATATTCCTCGCAAAATCATTTCGCTGACAGCTTCTGGATGGTTTTGCGCATAAGCCAGAGCCAGTGTGCTGCCCCAGGAACCTCCAAAAACCAGCCATTTTTTTATGTCCAATTGCCTCCGGATGCGCTCAATATCAGCAACGAGATCCCAAGTGGTATTTCTTTCAAGGAGAGCATGAGGTTTGCTTCTTCCGCAACCGCGCTGATCGAAAACAACAATGCGATAAATGTCTGGATCAAAAAAACGTCGTACATCCTCACTTCCACCGCCCCCGGGTCCGCCGTGCAAGAACAATGCTGGTTTACCATTTGAATTTCCGCACTGCTCATAATAAATTTCATGTCCGTCAATAGACAAAAAGCCACTATCATAGGATTTAATTGGAGGGAATAACGTTAGCTGGTTGGACATTTAAGGAAAACCTAGCTCTCTTTATATTGAACACAAACAGTACTAGAAACTTTTCTTTACTGCCACACTTAACTATATGGAATTCGATGTCGGTGTTGAGATAGTAAACTCTAAATGGTGTTTTGCTGAATTCCTCACTGAAAAAAATGAAAGAATCGTTTAACCTGCGACGACGAGGTGGTGTAATAAATTCAAACCTCGATTGCTTTTTCCTGACAAGATGAGTTGATTATCCGATGAAAGTTGCCCTATCTATGCTGCACTCTGACTTGCAAAAACATTATAAAAGTCGTCGTTTTCTCTCGATATTGATAAAGGTAAAGTGGTTAACAAAGTTAACCAACTTTTTCATAAACTGGCGCGCCGCTGGCAGGAGTATTGATGGACTAAGTTGCGCGGAGGTGTTTATTCCTAGTAGTGAATCGAGTTGGGAGATCCGGACACGGATCTATAGGCCTTTGGTCCAAGATGGCCCGTTGCCCATCTTGGTCTATTTTCATGGCGGTGGGTATATAATGGGCAATCCTGAAATGTCCGATGAACTTATTAAGAGATTCATCAATAC
>NZXB01000066.1 GCA_002701765.1 Porticoccaceae bacterium | reverse complement strand
CATATACCTCGTGTCTGGATCTTGTCCGCAGTTACCAACCAAAATGACTTTGTTAACCCCTCTCGCCATGCTAATGCCCTCTGTTAGACCAACTCAGTATAAGTGCTACATCTGAAAGATAATTTTTCTCTTGACGCTCGCTTCAACAAACTTTCTCAATTAGACGATAGTATATCCTCTGAACCATCAAGATTTAAAACTCTTTAGACAAAATCTTTTTTTAATATTTCTCCTATCAGTAGAACATATCTTAAAACTGGTCTGGACCACTGATTTTCAGGCGAATCTTTCAACAAAAAATGTCAAATACAGAATTATTTTACTCATTCGGTTTTGTTAAAGACTCATTTCAACGTCCCTAATGTCGAAAAAATTTTCTGTTTAAGCCTCTAAAATCTTGCGCCAGACTAGATAGCAGTTAGAAAAAAATCCATATGCTAAAAGGATGAGGTAATACTGACAACTGACTATGTCGATAAATTTTTCACACATAGTGCTCTGATTTTGGCCGAGAATAAAATTATCAAAGGAACATTGTGCTATACTTCCTGTCTCCCGAATAACATCTGTTGTAGTAAGAAAACCGTACCTTGGTGAAAGGCACTAGAAATACAACCCTGAAGAATTCAACGCCCACCTATCTTGAGACGCTTAAATGGATACAATTCATATACGCGGTGCCCGAACGCACAATTTAAAAAATATAGATTTGGACATCCCTCGAGATAAGCTGATCGTCATTACAGGTCTATCCGGTTCAGGCAAATCTTCGCTAGCTTTCGACACACTATATGCCGAAGGGCAAAGGCGTTATGTTGAATCGCTTTCCACTTATGCTCGTCAATTTCTTTCCGTAATGGAAAAACCTGATATCGACTATATAGAAGGCTTATCACCCGCAATTTCAATTGAACAAAAATCAACATCTCATAACCCAAGATCGACAGTGGGCACGATTACGGAGATCTATGATCACCTCAGGCTCCTATTTGCGCGCGCAGGAGAGCCAAGGTGCCCAGATCATCATCAACCACTCAAAGCTCAAACTATTAGTCAGATGGTAGATCAAGTGCTCGAAATGCCGCAAGAGAGTAAACTCATGCTCCTCGCTCCCATAATTAAAGACCGAAAGGGTGAGCATCTGCATGTTCTGGACAATTTACGAAGACAAGGATTTATCCGAGCACGCATCAACGGAATAGTCTGCGATTTAGATGAAGCGCCCGATCTAAACAAAACACATAGACACACTATAGAAGTGGTAGTGGACCGTTTTAAGGTTAAAACAGATATGGGCCTTCGTTTGGCTGAGTCGTTTGAGACGGCTCTCGCCTTAGCAGATGGCGTGGCATGCATTAGCATGATGGAAGCCCCATACTCAGAACAGATATTTTCTTCCAAATTTGCATGCACGGTCTGCAATTACAGCCTCAAGGAATTGGAACCTAGGCTTTTTTCATTTAATAATCCAGCGGGAGCCTGTGGGACCTGCGATGGTCTTGGCGTTCGACAATTTTTCGATGTTAGTCGAATTGTACAATACCCTGACGCATCGATTGCTCAGGGCGCAATCCGAGGTTGGGATAGGAGAACACTCTTCTATTTTAATATGCTAACGTCGCTAGCTAATCACTATAATTTTGATATCAACAAGTCTTGGAAAGATCTTTCTATAACTCACCAAAACAAGATTCTTTTTGGCAGCGAAGGTGAAGAAATAGATTTTAGCTATGTGAATGATTACGGCAAAGTGCTTACGAGAAGACACAAGTTTGAGGGTGTGGTCCATAATATGGAGCGTCGCTATCGAGAAACCGATTCTCAGACTGTGCGAGAAGAACTTAGCAAATATATGTCTAGTTCAAATTGTCCAGACTGCGAGGGGACGCGACTATGCGAAGCCGCTCGAAATGTATTTGTTGACGACCACCGATTGGAGGACATCGTAGCGCTTCCTATTGGTGAATCTTGTCAAGTTTTTGATAATCTTGTATTGCCAGGGCGACAAGGAAAAATTGCAGAAAAAATTGTTAGAGAAATCAGTCAGCGATTTCATTTTCTGGTTGATGTCGGCTTAGAATATCTCAGTTTGAACCGAAGCGCCGAAACACTGTCAGGTGGTGAATCTCAAAGAATCAGACTTGCCAGCCAGATAGGAGCAGGACTTGTGGGAGTCATGTATATCCTCGATGAACCATCTATTGGACTGCATCAGAGGGATAATGACAGATTGCTTAAAACTTTGTTAAAACTGCGAAATCTAGGAAACACTGTAATCATTGTTGAACATGATGAAGAAGCAATTAATGCTGCCGATCACATCATCGATATTGGTCCTGGCGCTGGGGTTCACGGCGGCCGTGTCGTGGGGCAAGGAAATTCTTCCCAAATTTCGGCATGTGAAAATTCGATTACGGGCCAATTTTTATCTGGGAAAAGATTCATCCCTGTTCCAACGAAAAGAAACAAATCTAGAGAAAAATTTATACACATTGAAGGCGCATCGGGAAACAACCTTAAGGATATTGACCTCAATATACCGATAAGCCTGTTTACATGTGTCACAGGCGTATCGGGTTCGGGTAAGTCTACACTGATCAATGGAACTCTCTACCCAGCCGCCGCGGGTGAACTGAATAATAATTCATCACTTAAAGCAGCACCTTTCAAAAATATTGCGGGATTCACCCATTTGGATAAGTGCATCGATATAAACCAAAATCCTATTGGAAGAACACCACGATCAAACCCGGCAACCTATACAGGCGTTTTCACTCACATCAGAGAGCTATTTGCAGGCACGCAAGAATCAAGATCTAGAGGCTATTTGCCGGGGCGGTTCAGTTTCAATGTCAAAGGCGGCAGGTGTGAAGCATGCACGGGAGATGGCGTAACAAAAGTGGAGATGCATTTCTTACCTGACATCTATGTCTCATGTGATGTATGTGAAGGCAAGCGTTACAATCGCGAAACGCTGGATATCCATTTCAAAGGTAAAAGCATCCACGAAGTTCTTGATATGACAATTGAGGATGCCCGCAATTTTTTTGATGCAATCCCGAATATAGCAAAGAAGCTTCAGACCATGATAGACGTTGGTCTTTCATATATTAAGCTTGGGCAGTCAGCCCCCACTCTATCGGGTGGCGAGGCACAGAGAATCAAACTTTCAAAGGAACTTTCCAAGAGGGATACTGGCAGAACACTGTACATACTCGATGAGCCAACTACCGGCCTGCATTTTCATGATATCGAGCAGCTGCTCCGCGTCCTTCACCGGCTTCGCGATCAAGGAAATACGGTAGTGGTAATTGAGCACAATCTTGACGTCGTAAAAACTGCCGACTGGATTATCGATTTGGGACCTGAGGGGGGTTCGGGCGGCGGCAATGTTGTGGTAGAGGGGACCCCTGAAGAGGTCAGCAAATGTGTTTCCTCTCATACTGGCCGATTTCTCTCGCCAGTTCTTCAAAGACATTATCACACTGGACCATAATCTGTCTCAAATATGGGGCGACAATGATAAGCCCTCAACACTCAGAGAATAATCGCTTGTATGAGTCATAGGTAGCAACCATTTCATCGACAGCCGCCTGCTGGTATTTGCGTAAGCCAGCAAGTATCAATTTTTTTGTTCCAGTCCCAGCGACGCCATGATCTGTCAAGAATTGGAATGATAATAACACCTCCCCTCTTTTACCATTAACGGTTAGAGTCGCATCAACAAGCTGAACATCTAGATCATTGAATTCCAGGTTTCTCATAGATAACGACATGGACTCATATATGACAAAAGGTCTTCTAGGGTTAATCATCACGTTATTTTTTGCCATTAGTGGCGTAAGTATATTGGGAAAATTCTGTCCGGAAAAACTCACGTAACTGCGTATAAGTGATTCAATACAATTTTCTCTCGTAGTGCAGTTGCCTTGGCGTTGAACATGAAGATAACTCCTCTCGCTAGAATCAACTATCTGAAAAATTGTGCCCACGTTTTCTGGAAAAGAAAGTGGCAGGTTTGATGGAAGCATATCTGTGAACCTAAAGTTCATCTGCTCGCTTAAACCGTATCTTTGCAAAACGATAGAAAANAAAAGATCNCCCGGCACGCAGAAGTGTTTTTTATCGGCGTTGTGGATAGGGTTGAAATCGTCGCATATAAGCTTTGCAAAACGGCTGCCTTGAGGCCCGCTGATTAACAACGAGTCTCCATCAATGGAATAAAAAGAATTTAAAAACATATTACCAAACCACTCAGTCTTTGCTGCATCTTTAGTTAATCAGCCAACTCCAATCGCTGCAACCAATTTTTCAAAATCTCCAGCTTCAATTGATAGCGTTTGTGAAAGAATTGGGGTTCNCGCATGNCCATCTGGAATCATGCAAGTCATTCAAGCCAANTGTAAANGGCTATTTGAANTGCGAGGATGNGACATCCAGNAAGAATTTCAAAATACCAAATTTCATATNGGCTTAAAATAAGAGACATCACAGCACATTACCAACGCATTTTCTCGCACGGCTCCATTGGATGTCCCATAGTATCCTTCGCGCTCGCCGATNTGCTCAAAACGAAAACTGTGATAGAGTCTAATAGCCCGAAAGTTAGACACCCTAACGTCAAGAAATAGCTTTTCAACCTCCGGAGGCAATCCTTCNAGGACTAATCTCAATAACCTTCGACCCCAACCACTGCCTTGCGATTGTGGTTCGATAGCCAGATTTAAAAGTTCTGCCTGGTCCAATTGAACGGAATAAATNGCATAGCCAAACACGCCAGACGAATATTCAAGTACTTTAGCATGATGATTTTTAATACTGTCTATAAACTGAGTTTGCGGCCATGGGACGGGTGAAACAAGACTTTCTATTCCAGCCACCGCGTCTAAATCGTCTGATTGCATGGGACGAAAATGCATGGCAAATCCTTAACTGATATTTAACTAAAGGCGGCTTCACCCAAATGCGGGCGGGCTCGTAATACTTCCCATGCTTGGCGCTTTAGTTCTCGATTCTCCAACATTTTCGGAAGTGACGGGAGAACTGCAACAGTGGTTCTCTCATTCAAAAAACAACGTCCCTCGTTCAGTGCGGCAATCTGTTCGTCATTGAGCAGCCACAATTTTGGCTTGGACCCAAAAATGAGCAGTCTTTTAATCTCGCTTAGTTGAATTAGATTATTGACGCGATCTGCAAAGAAATCACGAACTTTGGGATCTCCCCCGTCACTTTCGAGACTTCCTGACCACTCGATAATCTCAGGCTCCAAAAGACTTATTAGTTCTGAGGTTACAACATATATAATGTTTTTAAGAAGTTCTAGTTGACGACAGCCGGAATCTCGGGTCAGAGTCTCACTACAAACTAGCATCCCTGCCGACGGTTGCCAAAATGCAAGGCTATGTCTTGGCTGATGGCTAAGATCCAACCCCTTGCGAGATAACATGTGAGACACATTGATCCCAATTGGTTTTTGATTCAATGCTCCATCTAATTGAAGATTATTATGCGAACTTTTTGTTGTTTCCGCCACAGCACTTCCAATATCAGAAGAAGAGCGGACAGTGATCTTCTCGCCTAAACTATTTGAAAATACTTTACTACTGGGAGTCTCAGCGCTGTAAGGTGGAAGCTTGCGCTTTAGAGAATATTGACTAATTCCTAATGCATCAAGATAATAAGTGCGGAGACTCTTAATCAAAACACGTATCTTTTTAACAGGTTGTGAAACAGCTTAACGATTTTTACTCTTCCGATCTTTTAACTGAGCACTTAAGACCTCATCGAGCTATTGACCTTCACTATGCATTAGTCGGCGCTTTGCAGAGAGATAAAGTATTTTTATAGGCGCATAAGTGCTGAAAATGACAGCAATGGCAAACAAAATCCGCGCTGGGTCGATTGAGATTACAACAAATCCCATCACTACCGAAAAAATAACGAAAAAAGGTACTTTCCCGCGAAAATCAATTTCTTTAAATCCTGGATATTTAAAATTCGAGACCATTAGCAATCCCGCGGTGACCGTAACCAGCATTCCCAGTATGACGAGTTCGAAAGACATAGTTAGTGCATGCGTAGACCAAACTAGGCCCGCCACCAAAGCTGCTGCGACAGGGCTCGGAAGACCAATAAAATCATTACTTCCCGAACGTTCTGCTTGAACATTGTAACGCGCCAATCGCAGCGCAGCGCAAGATGAGTATACAAAGGCCGCCGCAAATCCAAATTTCCCTAATGTGCCAAGACCCCAGCCATATGAGACCACCGCGGGAGCAATACCAAAGGATACCATATCTGATAGGCTATCATATTGTCGGCCAAAATCACTTTCGGTGTTGGTCAATCGGGCGACTCGACCATCTAGGCCGTCAAAAAATAAAGCNACGAATATTGCAATGCCTGCCAGNTCATATTTCCCACTAAACCCGGAGAGAACAGCATAAAAACCACAAAACAGCGCACCAGTGGTGAGNAAATTAGGCAGCAGATAAATGCCCTTCGACCCTGNTCGTGNTTCTGACGGTAGCAGGGGAGATCCGCTTTTAATTTCAATAACACGTTCTTTATATTTCATAGCAGCCTGCAGTAGGGGGGCATCGATCAAAATAAGTCTGGTCAGACGGAGTCTAAAGATTATATTTCTTCTACTCAAGAAAAAGTTCTCTAATACTTTCTCTATCGNTCTTGCCAAATTTTAGAGCTCGATCAAAATAGCGCTCAATATTCCCAAATCTTGAGTCTATAGCATTAAAAAATGCTTCAATATTTTCTATGCTTACGGTGCAGTAGGGCAAAAGCCAATCGCTCTCCCAATATTCAATGTTAGCATCAGTTAAATGTTTCTCTATGATTGTCATTAGATTTTCTGAATCTAGATACTTCTCAGTCAGAAGATAATCTTCAATAATCGTGGCTCTCGGAACATCCAGNGCCGACAAAATNANAGCTGCTGCCATGCCGGTGCGATCCTTGCCTGCAGCACAGTGAAACACACTAGTNCCNTNGGAATTATTCAAAATACTTCGCAGAAATCGAGTAAAGGCTGGNGCTACCTCCTCAATACAATCGCTATAGGAATCGGTTACCAGATTCTGCGCTGATCTCGTTGTGAGGTTACCTTCTCGCAAATAGTCCCAGAATCTTGAGAGACTGCCCACAGAGATATTNTAGTCAGAAAAGACCTCAACATTTATCACTTTGCTGGGAGACCNCAACCGCTCATCNTCTCGACGAAAGTCATGCACTTGATTCACACCNATNGAGGACAATACAGACAGGTCANAANNGCTAAGATTNGCNAGATGGCCNGACCTCAANAGTTTTCTCCATACCACANGCCGGCCATCTCGGCTTGCATATCCCCCGATATCGCGAAAGTTAATGCCACCATGCAANTCTGGGGCTCTTTGGATAATGCTGGACAATCTCTCTCTCAAANCGTGCAAAAAGTATTAATGGTANACAATGNACTAAAACGCGTAGCCTGTGAAGCGCAATTCCCTAGTTCTTATCCTTATCAACTAAAGCATTAGAAGTGATCCAAGGCATCATAGCTCTCAGTTCCGCTCCAACCTTCTCAATGGGATGNGANGCATTATTTCGCCTATATGCTGTCATTGAAGGATAATTAGCTGAGCCTTCGCTAATGAACATTTTTGCATACTCTCCATTCTGAATGCGCTTCAGCGCCTGACGCATAGCAGATCGAGACTGCTCNTTAATAATTTCTGGACCCGTCACATATTCTCCATACTCAGCATTATTCGAGATGGAGTAGTTCATGTTTTCGATGCCTCCCTCATACATTAGATCGACTATAAGTTTTAGTTCATGCAAACACTCAAAATACGCCATCTCGGGTGCATAACCGGCCTCTGTTAAAGTATCAAANCCTGCCTTTATTAGTTCAACGGCACCACCACAAAGCACAGCCTGCTCTCCAAATAAATCAGTTTCAGTCTCGTCTTTGAAAGTAGTTTCGATGATCCCAGTCCTCCCACCTCCAATCCCTGAGGCATAAGAGAGGGCAACATCTCTCGCATTGCCTGAGGCATCCTGATGCACAGCAATGAGATCTGGCACGCCACCACCATTTAAAAATTCATTTCTTACCGTATGACCTGGGGCCTTGGGTGCAATCATAATCACGTCAAGATCAGCACGGGGAACAACTTGGTTGTAATGGATGGCAAATCCGTGAGCGAAAGCCAGTGTAGCTCCCGGTCTCAAGTTAGGTTCGACCTCCTCACGGTATAGGGTTGATTGAAACTCATCGGGCGTTAGCACCATGACTAAATCGGCTTGCGACACACTATCAGCCACGTTAAGCACTTTCAGTCCCATTGACTCGGCTTTGGCGACAGAATTCGAGTCCATACGCAAACCGACCATGACATCTACGCCAGAATCTCTCAGATTGTTAGCATGGGCATTTCCTTGCGAACCATAGCCTACGATTGCCACTTTCATATTCTTAATGATGGACAAATCGCAATGCTTATCATAATAAATTTTCATATAATCCCCTAACCACGAATTTAAGGTTTCAAAAACTTTTCCCCGCGTGAAATTCCCAACACTCCACTTCTAACTACTTCAATATTCTCAATATCGGCTACGATCTCCAAGAAAGCATCAAGCTTATCACTATTGCCAACCATTTCCATGACAAAACTTGTTGGGGTCACGTCAATGATATTACCTCGAAAAATTTCTGCCCTTCGCTGCAGCTCGGCGCGAACGTCATTGTCTACAGCCTTAATCTTGACCAACATGAGTTCCCTTTCAATATGGGACCCACCAGTCAAATCAACCACCTTAATGGTATCGATCAATTTATGGAGCTGTTTTACGATTTGTTCAATCTTTTTATCATCACTATCAGTGGTTAGCGTTAATCTAGAAAGAGTTTCATCATCTGTTGGTGCAACCGTCAATGAGTCAATGTTATAGCCACGTTGGGAAAACAAACCCACCACTCGAGATAGCGAACCTGCCTCATTCTCCATCAGAACAGATACAATACGCCTCATTAGCTTCTCTCCGTTTTGCTCAACCAAAGATCTCGAATTGAACCGCCTGCAATTTGCATTGGATATACGTGCTCTTCAGGGTCCACCCGGATATCCAAGAAAACAACTCTATCCTTGAGAGAAAAGCATTCGCGCATCTTTTCTTCTAATTGATTTATATGCTCTACCCTAATACCGACATGCCCATAGGACTCGGTTAAAGCAACGAAATCGGGTAACGAATTTTCATATAAGCTTTGTGCATAGCGGCCACTGTATTGCATATCTTGCCACTGACGAACCATGCCTAGAGCAGCATTATTAAGGTTTATTATTTTGATGGGTAGCTGATGTTGCGCGCAAGTAGACAGCTCCTGAATACACATTTGCACGCTTCCCTCTCCCGTGACGCAAGCGACCATGGAGTCTGGAAAGGCCAACTGCACCCCCATGGCCGCAGGAAGCCCAAAGCCCATTGTTCCTAACCCACCCGAATTGATCCACTGCCTAGGCTTGTCGAACAGGTAATACTGCGCAGCAAACATTTGGTGCTGGCCAACATCCGATGTAACATAAGCATTACCTTCAGTCACATCATAAAGCACCTTTATGACATCTTGAGGTTTAATCACACCCCCTTGGCTTGGTTCATATCTAGGTTTAGTGTAAATTCCATGATCATGCCGCCATTGATTTATTTTTAACCACCAGTCCTCCAAGACCTCCTCATTTCCATCGCATTTTGAATCCTTAATCATGCCGATAATCTCTGCAAGCACTGCGGTGCAAGTCCCTACTATCGGGATGTCAGACTTTACATTCTTGGAAATAGAGGTTGGATCTACATCAATTTGAATGATTTTGGCCGAAGGGCAAAACTTGTCAAGATCATTGGTAACGCGGTCATCAAATCGAGCACCCACCGCAAAAATCACATCGGCCTCATGCATGGCCATGTTAGCCTCATAAGTACCGTGCATTCCTAGCATTCCCAGGAATTGAGGATCACTACCCGGAAATGCTCCAAGGCCCATAAGAGTGTTTGTCACGGGAAAGTTCAAATGTCTAGCCAAGTCAATCAAAAAATCGGACGCATTATCGATAATGACTCCGCCGCCTGCATATATCACAGGTTTTTCTGCTTGTAACAGAGTTTTTACCGCTCGCTTTATCTGACCTTTGTGACCTCGCTGGGAAGGCTGATAAGAACGAAAAGAGACTGTTTTAGGCCAGATATAAGGCACACTGAAGCTTGGGTCTGTGATGTCTTTTGGAATGTCCACCACAACTGGCCCTGGCCTTCCAGTTTTAGCTATGTAATAAGCCCTAGCTATCGTTTCGGCAATGTCCTCAGTGCGGGCCACCAGAAAGCTATGTTTTACAATAGGTCGAGACACACCCACCATATCAGTCTCTTGAAAGGCATCTTGACCTATTTTAGATGACGGCACTTGTCCGGAAATAACAACTATTGGGATGGAATCCATATAAGCCGTGGCAATGCCCGTGATTGCATTCGTAGCCCCGGGACCGGATGTCACCAATGCTGTTCCCACCTCTCCGGTGGCACGTGAGTATCCATCAGCGGCATGAACCGCAGCCTGTTCGTGACGCACCAAAAGATGATGCACATCCTCTTGGCGAAAGATCGCATCATATATATGTAAAGCCGCTCCACCCGGATATCCCCATACATACCGTATACCCGCGTCTTTCAGGGCTCTTACAACAATGTCTCCACCAGACAAAAAATCCAAAACTTTTCCTCATTCTACGGCAACACCATTACCGGCGAACATTACCGCCTATGGCAAATCATCTGAAAAGAACAACGCTAGATCTATGAAAGGTCCTACCGGTAAGTAGTTTAAATAACCGCTCCAGACTCCAAGGGTTAAAGAGTCTCCCAAATGACACCCGGCAGGAATGGATGCAACCACACCGGACACTCAAACGAATCGATTATTGTAAAAATAATCGCTTGAGGTAATTTATCAGTTTGAAATTTTTAGTCAATAAATTATTCAGTATTAGGTGTGACGATTATGTGCTTATTGGGATAATGCGTATAATTAGTCAGTAATTAAATAGAAACACTTTTGAAAACCAGCGGCATGCAAATCTTTCTCATCTATCCCTCGTAACAACTACATTATCAATGATTCTAGCAGCTTCAGTAAAAATCGCCCCCAGTACCACAAGTTCTGAGTCATCCTGAGCGGCTTTTTCCAA
>NZXB01000065.1 GCA_002701765.1 Porticoccaceae bacterium | reverse complement strand
ACTATACAAACACAACTGTTACTGCCACATGGCGCATATATCTCAATATGGTTATCCGATCGTTACCCCTATGTTTTATGTTGTTCTTGACGATGGGCACATATATATCAGCAGTGTGAATAAGTATCGGAAAAAGATCGAACATCTTATAGCAAATCCAAAAATTTCGGTAAGTATAAGCAACGATGGTTCCAATGCTAAACGACAGAAATCTATACAAATAATTGGTAATGCAGAGGTATCGTTCGAACAGGACCTTTTAACAAAAGTTCATTGGAAAATTATCGACAAGTATTGGTGGGATCTGGCAGGAAATGACGAACTGCGTGCGGCCGCTTTTAAGGGTGTGCATACCCCAAATAGAGCAATAATAAAAGTAATTCCAAATAAGAAATCGCCAACGTCATGGGATTTTGGAAAGATGGTACAGATGTATGAGCGCGGGGTTTGGTTCAACGAAGCCTATGAAATGTGTAAGCCATACGACGTGAGATAAAAGCTTTTAAACAGAATATTTGGAATAATTAAGGGCTTATAAAATTGTTAAAGTTGCAGACGGCAGGCATGCGCCTGCCTTTTTTTTCCGGAGGGTTTTAAGATGGGACAATGGGATGACAAACACAGAAAACATGAGATGAAATACGCGTCTTGGAAAATGCATGACTACGCTCAAGAAGACCGAGTTTTGCACAAAATAATCGAAGACAAAGCCAGAAAGAACCCCAATCATGTTGTTTTTCAATTCAAAGATACGCCAATAACTCTTGAGCAGCTTAATGCCAACATCAATCGAGCTGCAAATGGCTTTGCGGCTCTCGGCGTCTCGCACGGCGACAAAGTCGCATTAATGATGAACAACTGCGTAGAATATTTATATGCATGGTTTGGACTAAACAAAATTGGGGCTGCTGAAGTTCCTATTAACGTTGCACTCAAAGGTGCAGGTTTAGTTCACCAGATTGTGCAATCAGATTGCGTCGCCTTGATGGCAGATACAATGTATCTAGACCGGTTAAGTCCAGTTTCAGATGAGCTAACTTCTCTNAANCACGTCATCTTTCAGAANACCACCGGGGAAGATCCCTTGCCTTCATGGAAAGGAATAANAACTGTNACTGCGGAAGAATTGTTGAANCACTCGGANGAGTCNCCCAATGTGATAGTCCATTTCAGTGACATGGCGTCTATACTCTTTACATCCGGCACGACCGGCGTATCAAAAGGAGTTCAGATGAGTCATTTCTATTGGTATGACATTTGGGCAAGTTCAGTCGGGTATTCACGGTATACCGAAGATGATGTTCTTTATACAGGGCTCCCATTCTTCCATGGNAATGCTCAAGGNATAACCATTGGCCCCGCCATACTGGCCGATGCTAAAGCAGTCATTGTCGATAGATTCTCAGCTAGCAACTTGTGGGATGATGTGAAACGCTGGGGTTGCACCGAAGTGAACTACATCGGTGGAATTATTCCTATTCTCATGAAGTCAGACCCTAGCCCAGATGATGCAGATAACCCCGTTCGTATAATGGTTGGAGCCGCAGCGCCAGTTGATATATGGCATGATTTTGAAGCTCGATTTAATACCAAACTGCTAGAAGTTTANGGAATGACAGAATGCTACTGTTGTCTCGCTAATCCATATGTCGACGGACGTCCCGGATCATGNGGAAAGCCCATCACTGGTTGGGATGTGCAAATTGTAGATGACAATCGGAATCAGTGTGCGCCAGGAGAGATTGGTGAGTTCGTAGCTCGCCCCAAAACAATGCATGTGGGNACAAGCGGTTACTACAAGATGCCNGAAAAAACCTTGGAACTCTTCGAAAATCTATGGATGAATACTGGCGACTTAGGCCGAATGGATGAAGATGGCTTTTTCTTTTTCGTGGACAGAAAGAAGCAAGCATTGCGTCGACGTGGTGAAAACATTTCGTCCTTCGAAGTAGAAGCTGGCATAAACTCGCATCCCGCAGTGCTAGAATCCTGTGTGGTTGGCGTTCCGTCCGACGTAGGTGAAGAGGACGTGAAAGCTGTAGTTGTTTGTAAGCCCGGAATGTCATTATCGGAGGAGGAGTTGGTACATTGGTGTGAGCCGCGGCTTGCCTATTTTGCTATCCCTCGCTACATAGCTTTCCGCGATTCCTTACCGAAAACACCAAGTGAGCGAGTTGAAAAATACAAACTCAAAAATGAGGGTGTCACAGAAGACTGCTGGGACCGCGATGAGGCTGGGATCGTTCTAAAACGATAATGTCGGATGATTTAGATTCACTTCTGATCAAATTTTTTGACCNAACNGGGATGATGCTTGGTACCATCCCNGTNCTCCAAGCTAATTGCGTTCAGANCCCTCTGTGAAAATTCAATANCCTAGGAATACNAAANTATGGGTCAAATGCTANAAGGAAAAAGCATAATCGTCACCGGAGCAGGCAGAGGGATAGGTCGTGCCATAGCCATGATGTTGGCCGAGTCTGGCGCNAATGTCTTGGTTAATGACGTAGGCGCGAGTGCTCAAGGCGAAGGCTCCGATTCAAGTCCGGCCGCAGAGGTTGCNGCAGATATTAACTCGTCAGGCGGCAATGCTGTTGCCAATTATAATAGCGTATCCGAGAGTGAAAATGCTGAAGCCATAGTGCAAACCTGTTTAGACANATTTGGCAGTGTCGATGGATTGGTCAACAATGCAGGCATCCTCAGAGATACGATTTTTCANAAGATGTCNGANGAACAATTTGATNTAGTAATGAACGTCCATNTNAAGGGCTCATTCAACATGAGTCGTGCCTGTGCTCCNCATTTTNGGGCCCAGAACAGTGGATGCTTTGTTCATATGACCTCTACCTCCGCCTTGATCGGCAACCTTGCTCANGCCAACTATATGGCAGCAAAATTAGGNGTAGTGGGNCTCTCAAAAAGCATTGCTCTTGACATGTCTCGCTACAATGTNCGGTCAAATTGCATATCGCCCTTTGCATACAGTCGGCTTATTGGCACGCTGCCTTCCGAGACCGATGAGCAGCAAGCTCGTCTTAAAAAAATCAAGCAAATGACGCCAGAAAAAATAGCCCCGTTGGCAACTGCGCTGTTTGGCGATGCTGCTGCAGACGTCAGCGGACANATATTCGCAGTTCGGAACAATGAAATTTTTCTTATGAGTCAGCCAAGACCTATCCGATCAGTTCAGACNTCAGATGGTTGGACGCCAGAAACCGTTAGCTCTCGGGTATTTGAAGCATTCAAAGGCTCTATGTATGGACTAGATGTAACCGCCGACGTTTTTACCTGGGATCCCGTTTAAGGCTCGGATCGACAAGGAATGTAAATGCCTCTTGATTATGACACCCTTTTAAACTGGCCNTTTGAGGAAGTAGAACACACTTACTCTAAAAGAGACACCATGCTTTATGCGCTCGGACTCGGGTTTGGCAGCGATCCTACCGATCAGGGGCAGCTAAAATATGTGTATGAAAGAAATCTCAAAAGCTTTCCTACGATGGCTGTGGTGTTGGGTCACCCCGGAAACTGGATGACCAATCCAAAAGCTGGCATCAATATGGTAAAAGTTCTTCATGGAGAACAACACCTGACGATTCACAAAGATCTTCCCATTGAGGGAACAATTGTTGGGCAAACCAAGGTGCTTGATGTCATCGATAAAGGCTCTGATAGAGGCGCGCTAATCTCCATACAGAGAAAGATCTATGAAAAAGCCTCCGGAGATCTCCTNAANACGCAGATAGCCGTAATTTTTGCTCGCGGTAACGGAGGNTTTGGGGGGCCATCTGGCAAAAGCCTACCAANGCCGCAAGAGATACCCGAAAGAGCCNCAGATTGTCACGAAGATTTGTTTATTGGCTCNNATGCNGCTTTGCTGTATCGGCTGAATGGCGACTATAACCCTCTCCATTCAGACCCGGAAATAGCTAGGAGCGCCGGGTTTGATCAGCCCATACTTCATGGGCTAGCAACATATGGAGTTGCAGCCAGGGCACTGATGCTGTCTCTAAGAGATGGTACTTCAGCACGATTCACAAGTTTTAATGCTCGTTTTTCAGCCCCTGTTTTTCCTGGGGAGACTTTGCGAACAGAAATGTGGCACGAACCGGACGTTATCATTTTTCGTGCTAGCGTTCTTGATCGAGGTGTGACAGTTCTCAATAACGGCTCGGCCTGCACCATGTAATTGGCTTTGATCTGCATTTGAGCAAGAACCTTTCTATTTAATCTAATCGTATCTTTTTNTGGTACAACAAAATCAAGGTGGAAATTATGTCAGACAAGTTACCGGTAATAGCAATTCTGGGGGGAACAGGGGATCTTGGAACTGGTCTAGCGAGATGCTGGGGGGAAGCTGGCTTCCCAGTCATAATTGGTTCTAGAACCGCTGAGAAGGCAGAAGCCGCAGTTGACTCTATGCAGAAAATATTAGAAGGGCGAGGCATTAGTGATATGAACCTGCGCTCTGACGAAAATTTACGCGCTGCAGAAGCGGCNAATATCGTTGCGATTACAGTACCATTTAGCCATCAACAAAGCACTCTCGAACACGTGAAACCAGCCCTTAAAGGAAAAATTTTAATCGATACAACCGTGCCTCTGATCCCGCCAAAGGTAGCAAGAGTTCAGCTTCCCGAAACGGGTTCAGCTGGCCAAATGGCTCAGGAACTGCTGGGTGAAGATGTTCGCGTTGTGTCTGCCTTTCAAAATGTCGCTGCTCATCATCTCCAAAAAGGGACTAACGCAGGGTGCGATGTCCTTGTAAGTGGTAACAACAAAGATGCTCGCTCGCAGGTTATTGCGTTAATAGAAGCGTGCGGGATGCGGGGATTCCATGCTGGCTCAATCGCTAATTCGGCAGCAGCAGAGGCGTTAACATCGATCCTGATTTTTATCAATAAGCAATATAAATGTCATGCTGGTATCTCAATAACGGGCTTAGATCCCGAGCAGTGAATATGGTTACCACTCGGATAATCTGCTAGTGTGCCCCTCACGCGCTCATTTGAATTTATTAACGCTGCCAGATTTCCCTTTGGTATGCCCGGGTGACGACCTTGCAGAACTGATCAGCACTTCACTTCAAAAAGCCTCTCTAAAACTCGAAAATGGTGATGTGCTGGTTATTGCCCAAAAAATTGTTTCAAAAGCGGAAAACCGATACGCATACTTGAATCAAGTCATTCCGACTACTAAAGCTGAACAGCTCGCCTCAGAAGTTGAAAAGGATCCTCGGCTTGTCCAGCTGATCTTGGACGAATCCAAAGAAGTCGTTGCGAAACGTCCGGGGGTATTAATAGTGGAGCATAACAGAGGTTTTGTGCACGCTAACGCCGGCATAGACCAATCGAANATTTCATCCTCGGAAAACGATCCTAGAGTACTTTTACTACCAGAAGATCCCGATAAAAGTGCTGAAAAACTCTGTCATAAATTAAAAACAGGGCAACTGTCACAGCTGAGTATTATCATAAATGATAGCGCTGGCAGAGCTTGGAGAAATGGATCAATTGGTTTCGCAATAGGAACCAATGGTTTCGAGGCTCTTGAAAACATGATTGGACACCGNGATTTATATGATCGAGAAATGGTGGTGACTGAGGTTGCAGTTGCCGACGANCTCGCGGCAGCAGCCTCTTTCTTGATGGGGCANGCAAACGAATCAGCTCCTGTCGTGTTAATCAGGGGTGCTCAAATAAAGCCATCGAATGAAGGTTCCGCCATGCTNATCCGCGATAAANATAAGGACCTNTTTCGATGAGGTCAACTCATGCTATCTAATCCTTTTAAACACAAAGTCCTCAATTTATCGGGAGGAGTGGGCGGCTCTAAGTTGGCTTTGGGTCTAAGTAAAGTTTTATCCTCCAGCCAGCTCTCAGTGGTTGTGAACACGGCCGATGACTTTGAACATTTCGGCCTNCATATTAGCCCTGACTTGGACACCTTGATGTACACCCTTGGAGAGTTAAGCAACAAAGAACTCGGCTGGGGTTTGGATTGCGAAACCTGGAACATGTTGGATAGCCTGGGCCAGCTAGGAGGAGAAACTTGGTTTCAACTCGGAGATCGCGATATGGCAACGCACCTCTTAAGAACGCAATATCTGCGAGAAGGACTTANGCTATCAGAAGNTACAACCAGACTTTGTAAAAGTCTGGGAATAACGCATGAAATANTACCAATGACGGATCACCGGGTGAGAACCAAAGTGCAAACCAAAACAGGAATACTAGNTTTTCAAGAGTACTTTGTGCGCCGCAAATGNAAGCCTGAGATTACCGGCATACANCTGGATGGNATAGAGCATGCTGTACCGCAAGAACACTTTGCGAAAAGATTAATGGACCCTGATTTATCCGCCCTAATCATTGGTCCCTCCAACCCTTTCGTAAGCGTTGATCCGATCATAAAGATACCCGGAATCNGATCCTTGATGATTGATAGTAATGCACCAGTGATTGCCGTCTCTCCCATCATCGGAGNAGATGCCATAAAAGGCCCCGCAGCAAAAATGATGCGAGAACTAAATATCGCTGCATCTTGCGNAGCCGTTGCTCACTATTATGGAGATCTGCTGGACGGTTTTGTCATTGATGAGCAAGATGCCCAATCGGCCAAAAAACTNCAAAACANCGGCTTAAANGTTCTTGTGGTGCAAACCCTAATGCANACAATCGATGATCGTATTAGACTTGCCGAGGAAATCTTGAACTTCAGTTTGACANTGAAATAAACANTGCTTGTCAATCTTCCAAATGGANTTAATGNTATGCATGCAATAGTTCCAATTAAAAATCTCTCGGACGCGAAGGAGCGATTGTCCATCCTTTTGGATAAATCGCATCGACAAGGTTTATTCAGGGCTATGACTTTAGATGTGCTTTCAGTATTAAAAAAACAGCCAGGTATTTCAGGGATTGTAATTGTCTCTGACGACCCCGTCGCCGCCCGATTGGCTGAAGAGNATGGAGCTGAGNTTTTGACTGAAAATGAACTCAATGTAAAGGGNCTCAACGCAGTGATTCAGGCAGCCGTGTCCCATATGGCACTTCGCCAAATCCAAGATGTCATGATAATCCACGCAGATGTGCCACTCATAAATGCGGCTAATTTGTCTCAACTAATAACTATGCACCGTAAAATTAAGGGGCCNAGGTTAACCATAGCGCCTGACAGGCATCACAATGGCAGTAACTGCATCATTTGTAACCCAGCATCTTCCTTCACTTTTCAGTATGGGGCAGATAGTTTCCATAAGCATTGCGCTCANGCGAANGCTCTCCGATTTGAGATTCAGGTTCTCGACGATCCNGACATTGGCTGCGACATCGATTATCCCCAAGATCTTGCCCACTTTCTTGNACGTTCCCAAGGGTGCAATGCAACTCGGACTGGGAAATACCTNAGTAAAAATGGTATAACACACGCTTTTATTAAAAATNCTTATGANCAATCTNCTNNACAAGACCGGCAATATGAATGGGNTANTTAACCGCCTTAGAGACTCGATNCAAGAACNNCCCCGATTTTTNAATGNTGGCATGGATTTGCCTAGCGGTTCGGAAGCGCTATCGCTCGCAGAATTTAATGACACAGCGCAATTAATATATTTAGCATCAAAAATCCGTGATAAAGGTTATAGAAATAACGTTACCTATTCTCGCAAAGTGTTTATACCACTTACGCATTTATGCCGCGACGTTTGCCATTACTGCACCTTTGCAAAAACGCCAAAACGAATAGAGAAAGCCTACCTTAGCCTAGATGACGTTTTGGCCGAGGTGAAGCGAGCCGAAAGAATGGGTTGTAAGGAGGCGTTATTTACTCTGGGCGAGCGCCCCGAGCTCAGATACAAGGCGGCAAGAGATGCGCTTGCTGATTTAAAATGTAGCACAACATTGGAGTACCTAGCAAAGGTAGCAGCAGCTGTTTGTGAAGAAACCAGTGTGCTTCCCCATATCAACGCGGGCTGCATGAGCGGTGATGAAATCGCTCTTCTCCGGCCAGTTTCAGCATCTATGGGCATAATGCTGGAGTCTTCCTCGAAGCGACTATGCGAGAAAGGAATGCCACATTTTGGTTCGCCCGATAAAGATCCTCTTCGTCGCCTCGAAACAATGAAGCTAGCGGGTCAAGCAGCAGTCCCATTCACAACCGGAATTCTGATCGGTATTGGAGAAACTCGCATAGAGAGAATTGAATCGCTTCTAGNAATTCGNAGAGTCCATCATCAATATGGCAATATCCAGGAAATAATTGTGCAAAATTTTCGTGCTAAGCCAGGCACAAAAATGGCCCAAGCTCCAGAACCTGACCTAGACGATCTGTTATGGACCATTGCAGTAGCCCGAATAATATTCGGCCACCAAATGAGTATTCAGGCGCCGCCGAATCTATCACCAGGGGTGCTGCCTCTTTTAGTATCAGCGGGAATCAATGATTGGGGCGGTGTATCACCAGTAACGCCGGATTATGTGAACCCAGAGGCCCCCTGGCCGCACCTTGAAAAGCTCGCACGCGAGACGGAAGCCGCAGGCAAGTATCTACAAGAGCGACTCACGATATATCCTGCCTTCCTTCAAAATCAGCACCAATGGTTAGATTCGTCAATAGAAAAGAAAGTTCTTTGTATGGTCGATTCTGAAGGATTTCCGAGGACAGATAACTGGGTGCCTGGCATCGATGGACAGGTGCCTCCCGTAATTATTGACAGAGGCACCAAAAGTTTAAGAGAAGATCTCATCGCGCAAGATATTAGTTCGATTGTATCTAAGGCTCGTCACGGAGGCCTATTGTCCGAATCAGACATCATACGTCTATTCCAGGCACGCGGCCCAGAAGTATCGTACGTATGCCAAGCAGCAAACAAAATGAGGAAGGACATCGCGGGCGAATCGGTGACTTACGTAGTGACTCGTAATATCAACTACACAAATATATGTTATTTCAAGTGCCAATTCTGCGCCTTCTCTAAAGGAAAGCTAAGCGAAAATCTTCGCGGCAGGCCTTATGATCTAGATTCAGAGGAAATAACCCGAAGAACGAGGGAGGCGTGGTCTCGTGGAGCCACGGAAGTCTGCCTTCAGGGCGGCATCCATCCTAATTATACGGGTCAGAAATACCTAGACGTATTATCTGCGGTTAAAACCGGCGCCCCTGATATACATATCCATGCCTTTTCTCCACTGGAAGTTTGGCAAGGAGCCTCCACACTTGGCGTCACCGTGAGGGAATTCCTCAAGCAGTTAAAGGCTGCTGGCTTGGGCAGTCTCCCTGGCACCGCAGCAGAAATTCTGGATGATGAAGTACGGGCCGTTCTATGCCCAGACAAAATTAACACATCTCAGTGGCTTGAAGTCATAGAAACTGCTCACAATCTGGGCCTGAAAACAACAGCCACAATTATGTTTGGTCACGTCGACCGCCCAGTGAATTGGGCACGNCACCTCATCAGGATTAGAGACCTTCAAATAAAAACCGGCGGTTTCACAGAACTCGTGCCTTTGCCATTTGTTCCACTTGAGGCCCCTATTTATTTAAAAGGGAACAGCCGCAAAGGACCAACCTTCCGGGAATCTATTCTAATGCATGCTGTTGCCCGCCTAGCGCTCAACGAGCATATCACCAACATCCAAACCTCATGGGTTAAGCTTGGTGAAGAGGGCACCAAGATGTGTCTCACCGCGGGAGCGAACGATCTAGGAGGTACACTCATGAATGAGACCATCACTAGATCGGCCGGTGCAACCCATGGCGANGAGAAGACACCCCGGACCCTTGAGGATATAATTCATCGGGCAGGCCGAACTGCTCGCCAACGAACGACGCTGTATAAAGACGCACCNNTAGAGCAGACCATCAACTCCTTCAACCCGNCCAAACTTGTTCGAATCGTAAACTCACAGGTAAAAAGGAAACGCTCCAAGAAGCAAGGAGCAATTTACACACCCAAAATTGACAGCTTAGGTATATATGCACAAACTACCTTTATTAACAGTATGTTTTAGGTTTTGAGGCACGGCAATAACATCAATCATATGTGAGGAGGCAATTAATGACGAGTCGAAGAAAATTAATCTGTTTACTTGCTACTTTAATTTGTTTGTTGGTTGGCTCATGCAACGAGCACTCGGACGATTTCTCGAAATCGAAAACCTACAACACGTCTAAAGATGANTCAGATATATTGAAGTTATATGAAAACTGGGCCANGGCTGTTGAAAATGGTGATCGTCAGCAGTATGTGAACCTCTTAGATGAAAGCGTCGTTTTAATCGCTCCCGGCGCGCCCGATATCGTTGGAAGAGAGAATTATGCAAAGTTTTTGTCACCAGTCTTCGAAAATGCAACTTATAAGATTGAGCCTCAGGGAAAGTTCGACATAGAGCTTCTAGGTGATTTTGCTCTGGTTCGTTATGACTACATCGTAAATATCGTCATCAAAGATGGCGTCGATACTATAACGAACTCAGATGCCGCTTTAACCCAAATGACCAATAATTCGAAATATCTGGACGTACTGAAACGCCAAAATTCAGGCGCGTGGAAAGTGTTTAGACACATGTGGAACGAGGGGACCAAAAGATGAATAGGCCTGATAAACGAACAATTAACCTCATCATGTATTTATGGGTTATTAGTGCTGCTTTAATAACGTTAGGGTGCGGGCAAAAAACCCCGGCCATATCGTCATTACAGCGCACCCCCTCTGTTCCTGCTATATCCGGAGAAGAACTCTACAAAAAGAGGTGCGCGGCCTGTCATGATGGGCCTGTTGCTCGAGCACCGCACAAAATTGTGTTTCCACTGTTAGGTCCTGAACACGTTTTAGCTTCCATGAACGAAGGAATAATGCAAACTCAGGCTGCCGGTCTGACTAAACCAGAAAAAACTGCTCTTGCAGAGTATCTTGGCGAGAGGCCTATCCAGCAAAGCACGGAATCCACGCTGTTTGTTTGCGACGAAAGTTCTGACAAGATCCATCAAGGACAGTCAAATTCGGAAATTAAAAGCTGGGGAATGTCTCTGGAAAATAAGCGATCCGTTTCTTCAGATGTTGCCGGCTTATCTAAGTCAGATATAGGAAAGCTTGACTTGAAGTGGGCATTTGCCTACCCGAATGCCAAACAAGCTCGCTCTCAACCAATCGTCAGCAAGGGAGAAATATTCTTAGGCAGCCACGACGGTACCGTTTATTCCTTGGATCTCAAAACAGGTTGCGCTAATTGGACTTTCAGTGCTGACTCAGAAGTTCGTCATGCCTTGTCGCTCGGCCCTTGGAAACAAGATGAATCTGAGGCTCTTTTCTTTGGAGATAATGCTGGTAACGTCTACGCAATCGACCGCGTAGCCGGAGAACTAATATGGAAGACTAATCCAAATGACCACCCTGACACCGTGATCACTGGTAGCCCCAAGTTATATGGTGACAAACTCTATGTACCCTTGTCGTCACGAGAGTGGGCCTCCGCGGCCAATCCAGCATACCGCTGTTGCACTTTCCGCGGCGGCGTCGCGGCATTAAACACTTCCGATGGCACCACGCAATGGATAAGCTATTCCACCGACGAGCCTGCCCCCACTGGCCAATTTAATACTGAAAATGTACCCCTTATGGCTCCCTCAGGTGCTCCTGTCTGGAATAGTCCCACAATTGATGTCAAGCGCAATAGACTCTATGTAGGCACTGGTGAAAACTACTCATCACCGGCATCTGATACAAGTGATGCCGTGTTGGCAATCGATCTAGAAAACGGCGAACTGCTTTGGCATTATCAAACACTAGAAAAAGATGCATGGAATATGGCTTGTTTTGTTGGAGGGCCCATTGGCAACTGTCCGTCGGAGAATGGCCCAGACTTAGACATCGGTGCCTCTCTCATACTTGCCACTAAAGAGGATGGTCGTGACATATTATTGGCTGGAACAAAAGGCGGAATGGTTTTTGGCTTAGATCCAGATCGAAATGGTGAGTTATTGTGGGAAAATAAAATCGGGTCCGGAGGCTTCAATGGCGGTGTCCACTGGGGCATGACACTACTTGATCAATCTTTGATTGCAGCAATAGCAGATACAGATTTTGGTTTCGATCCGGATTATGAGGGCCATCCGGGGTTATATTCGATAAATATCAATAACGGGAAGCTCGATTGGCAGACACCTGCAGAGGATCACTGCGCGGAAGACAGCAGGCCGATGTGCAGTGATGGCATGTCAGCAGCCATCACATCTATACCCGGGGCTATTTTTGCTGGGTCCTTTGATGGCAGTTTCATGGCTTATGACGATACCACTGGGGAAATCTTGTGGAAATTTCTTACCAATCGTTCTTTCGAAACCATATCGGGTGAGACTGCCAATGGCGGCTCAATAGAGGGCGATGGCCCGGTAATTATCGACGGTACTGTGTTGATTAACTCTGGCTATTCATTTGGAACACGAATGCAAGGCAATGTACTGCTCGCTTTTACTGCAGACGGTAACTAGACAACTAAGATGTTCACGTAACCTATATTTTGGTGACTAACGTGCGCACTCAATGTAGCTTTGTGCCCTCGGGACGATTCCGCGGAGAAGAGCTATTACTCAGAGTATTGAGTTCATTAGCGCCGTATCGCCGTATATTGCCGTCACCTCGACGACTTTGTCATTATTGAAAACCCATGCCTCAGCGAAACTAAAACTGGCGCTCTTACCCGTTGCCCTACCGGTACAGATACAAGTGCCAAGTGCCACCAGTTTGTCATCGTCACCGAAAACGCCGTCGAAATCGATTTTAAATTCTGAGTAGAGGCCACCCATTTTCTCAGCGAGCGCTCGGATTTCCTCTGATCCCTTATGAACCCCGCCATATGGGAGCGTCTTCGCTTCACGAACAACCGANTTCTCATCCCAGTAACTCATCCACTTTTCAAAGTCACCTGCAAAAAAGGCCGCATATATATCATCCAGAGTTTTTCTATCTCTCGCTTCTTTTGACATGGTCCAGTTTTTCCTCTCACAATTAATTAAACTGNTGAATCGTTTATCCCCCTGAGTTGGATTTGTCTAGGGAGACTCCGCGGTTACAAACTGCCTCTTGAGATTGATAGCTCGCTAAAAATCTCTTTATTTAAAAATTGCTCNTACCTAAAAGAATTTTCGNGTGTCATTGACTTCAACTTGATCTCAAAGCAACGGGACTTGAACTAATTGGCCTACTGATTCATCTGTCGCGTCTCGTCTATGGTGAGCTCTAGGTCCATCTGCCAAATTTGCCATCTTCCATCCGAAAAACGCACCTTGGAGTGATATGTCCCAAGTGCGAGCCATACTTTTTGGTCGGGCAATGTGTGCCATGCTTGAAGGTAGCTGCGCAAAAATGCTTCACCTTTGACTACGTTGCCTGAATCGTCGATTTCTATCTCATCAAGATCTACCACTTGGGTGCCAATCAAGTGCTGCGTTGGCCCCATAGGCCCTAAGCTGGTGGTTACTAGTTCTAACCACCCATCTATCCCAGTTTTTTGAATGGTCTCAATGCCTGGGCCAAAGAAGCTTGCCTTCAGATCTTGCGAAAAGATCTCATGATAAATGGCAGTTCCCCTAGCTATTGATGCGGCGTCTGAAAGGCCCAGCAAATCCGTGGCCAGAGCATAAAGTCGCTGCAAATACTCAATATCAAGGATAGCTTGATGCCGAGCCTGTTTCATCATTCCAGCTTCGGAAAGTTTAGGCCAATTAACCATTGCCAACTGCTTTTGAGGCAAATCAGCATGTTCACTGGTAGTGGTTTTCAAGGACAGCTGTTTACTTCCCCAATCCGTCATCAGAAAAACTGTAAATAGAAACAGACTCAGATATATAACCAGTAACATTTTATTGTTCACAACGACCTCCGCCATATTTGCCAACCCGTATGATTTGAAAAACATACATACGAGGTATAAGTCCCCACGAAGAGATATACCTTTGCCAAGCCGTGCCCGCGCAGGTGACTTCTAGGCACAGCGACGCCAGCCTTGGTGCCTCCTGAACTGTCAAGTTCCAAAGAGTGAAACTCCGCCAGCTGGGTACCGATATAGTGCTGTCTAGTTCCCGTCGGGGGATAAAACACCTATCACGACACGATTGTTATCGCTACTTTGCAACCTCTGAACATTTAACACGGGGTCATGTTAATCTAACCCTCTTATCCCCGCCTCTCTAAACAGAGGTTCGTACTCTGCGAAGTGCGGAGGGCTTGGCGTCGCTCCAATCGTCACACCAGCGTCAGTGGTCAGATTATGCCCTGTGGTGTAACCAGACTCATCACTGGCTAACCAAAGAGCCGCATTTGCAACGTCCTCTGCTAGGCCCGGCCTACCTTTTAATGGCGACATCTCGACTAGCTGCTCTATAGATTCATCAACCTTTGACGGATCGCCGAAAAAACTGGCAGCCACCATGGGAGTTGCCATGGCCGCTGCTGCAATTGCGTTAACACGAATGCCTTTACCGCACAGTTCAGCAGCGACATTTTTGGTAAGCCCGACAACGGCATGTTTTGCTGCCGCATAAGCATGAGGACCCCAGCCTCCCATGATACCAGCCGTGCTAGACATAGAAATTATGGAACCTTTTCCACGCGGGATCATAACTCTTGACGCATGTTTCATAGTGTAGAAAGTCCCGTGCAATAGAACATCGATTGAATATCTCCACTCGTCGCCAGGAGTCGAGGAAATCGGACCCACGGCCCCTATAATTCCAGCAGAGTGAAATACCGCATCAAGCTGTCCGAAGCGCGAAATTGTTGCATTCACCGCTGTTTCTACATCATTTTCCTCGGTAACATCGCAGTGGCAGTAGATAGTTTCAGTTGGAAACCGATCTCTCAAAGCCCCTCCAAGTTCATCCTGAATATCGCATATTGCGACCTTAGCTCCCTCTTGTATAAAACGCTCCACGGTTGCTTGTCCAAGCCCACTGGCACCGCCAGTGATTAATGCAACCTTGCCCTCTAATCTCATTATTTAGTCTCCTTCTCATATAAATTTTTACTTTCCATTTACTCAGCAACGGTCCCAGATGTGATTGACATACTGTTATCCACGACAATCCGCGTGCCATTGACAAACTTCGACTCATCGGAGGCCAGATAAAGCGCGGCATAGGCAATATCACGCGCCTCTCCCTGCTTGCTAACGGGAACTTCCGACATTGCAGCTAAAGCCTCTTCACCATATTTCTTCA
>NZXB01000064.1 GCA_002701765.1 Porticoccaceae bacterium | reverse complement strand
TATAAAGATTCGAAATTCGATAACTATGATATTCCTCCTGGGGCGATTATTCACTCCGAAGACGAGCATGACGAACATGACGATCACGACGAACATGACGATCACGACGATCACGACGATCACGATGATCATGACGATCATGACGATCATGACGATCATGACGATCATGATGAGCATGAAGAAGGCCATGATGATCATGGTGGTGCGGAAATGGGAACGCTGAGCAATTCAGATGCTGAGTCTGAATCTATGAGAATAGGCATCTCAAAGACCGGAGACTGGGGATATGTGGGCATGTCTTTCCGCAGCAATGAAAACACCCACGGCATCCCGTATCACGGTGAGGGCCATGAGGGGCATGGGGGACATGGAGAGGCTCATGACGATCATGATGAGCATGATGAGCATGATGAGCATGAGGACGACCATGACGACCATGGCGCTCATGATGAGCATGAAGGAGAGCGCGTCTTCGCCATGACCGATTCCGATGTGATCGACGTCAGAGGTGCCTTTTTGTTCGACAATAGTCTATTAAATCGAGTCGATTTCACGTTTCGAGACAGCGATTATGTTCTGGTCGAAGGGCATGCAGAGATGGGGGGACATGCGGAAGACGCACATGATGAAGATCACGACGATCATGATGAGCATGAGGGTGAAGGCCACGGTGATGGTCATCACGATGAGGGCCCAACAACCTTTGCAAGTGAATCGCAAGAGTTTGGTGCCATCTTCGATTTTGGGACTGATGCTTTCGCTCAGAAGTTCGTGTTGAACTATCTCGAAGCGGACACCTCGATTGTGGGGCATGAATCATTCATGAATCCAGTTTCCAGCGAGGAGACAACAATGGGTTACTTTTTTTCGAGGGAGTTTGGTTCGCTCACTTTAGATTTGGGCCTTCGCCACGATCGATTGAAGAAGAACGGATCTCTGACTCATATGGACGAGCATGATGAGCATGGTGAAGACCATGACGATCATGACGATCATGACGATCATGACGATCATGACGATCATGATGAGCATGAGGACGATCATGATGCTGATGAGCACGAAGAAGCGGCCGAAATTGACTATTTCGACTCAGACTTTAACAACACAAGTTTCGCTCTTAGCTTAAGTCGTCAACTGAACGAATCTCTAGATGTGAAACTGGGTTTTGCTGTGGTAGAGCGAGCACCCTCAGATGTTGAGCTGTTTATGAATGGACCGCATTTGGCCACTGGCAGATTTGAGGTGGGCAATGTCAATATGAATTCTGAGAAATCGAACAATATTGATGTGACTTTGAATTACGAAAGCCAGAATTTTTTTGCTGGACTCACCGTCTTCAAAAATGATGTAGATAGCTATATTTACCTGCAAGATGAGACGGAAGAAGAGCATGAAGAGCATGAAGAGCATGAAGAGCATGACGATCATGGCGGCATGATTCGGGCCGATTATCTTCAGAAAGACGCCGAATTCGAAGGCTATGAGTTTGAGATGGGTACAAATATTGCGCTTAACTCTGGAATGCTTTCCTTCATATATGGTAGGGATGAAGTACGAGGGAAATTCACAGATGGGACCAATATCCTGAGAATGGTGCCGACCCGGAATATGTTCTCAGTGTTGTATTCGGCGAGCGATCTCAAATTAAAAATAAGTCTGCAAGATGTCGAAAAGCAGGGTCACATTGGTCTTAATGAGATGCCGACGGGCGGTCACCAAATGCTAGATTTGAGGGTAACGCGATCGTTCCAACTCGGTGCAAATGCTGAAATTACTGTGAGTCTATACGGAAAAAATCTTTTGGACGAAGTTGCCAGAAATCACTCGTCATTTGTTAAGGATCAGGTGCCGTTGCCAGGAAAAAACTTCGGTATACGATTGAGCGGGAAGTTTTAATTAGTAGTTTGACGAGCGGAGTCTGAGATATGGACTCCGCTCTCGACTGACCAGCAATGACGCCAAATGCACCAATGATGTGTGCGCCTAGCATCAAACAGTGTCAGTAATAATCATCAGCGTGTATTTAGATTCACCGGTCTAATAAGGCGCATCACTGCCAACGATTGATACGAACCAGCGAAGACCACAGGAGTAGTTAAAAGAAATTCCGTTAAATCCCCTAATTCAAACGGCTTTTTGGCATGTGAGAGATGACTTCAGACATTTCGGCTTATCCCATGCTAATATTGCAATCAGACTGCTTGCACCGGCAGCAACTTGTCAACGCCCATAGACCCAAGCGATGAAACCAAGAGAAATAAAAACCGGTAATTATGTCCGATCTATTGATAGAGCGTTGTATATTATTCAATTTCTAAACCAGGAAAACGGTGTTACCGCCAACTATATGTCGATGGCAACACAAATTCCCAGACCGACCACGTTTAGAATCCTCGAAACTCTTCGCGGATTGGCTTTCGTGAGGAAAGACGAGTCAGGCCGTTATTGGTTGGAGCCCGAGATAACAAGTCTTTCAGCAGGCTTTCTGGAAGACAAACAACTGATTGACTGTTTCAATGATTTGCTTAATGACCTCAGTGGTGAGATTCCCTGGCCGCTCAGTATTAGCACTCGTAAAGGGAACTCCATGGTGATAAGAGCTTCCACAGATTTGGATAGTTCTGAGGCAGCCTCAAGAAAACTTACTGCAGGGTGGGCAATGCCAGGACTGCTGAATTCTGCCGCAGGCATCATCTATACCGCCTTCTGTGACGAGGAGACTAGGCGACAAATACTCAGTTCTATCGGACAAGATCCGGTGAGTCCTACCCTCAACTCGTTAGATCCGGAGGCATTGGCACAGACACTTGAAAAAATGCAAAAAAAAGGATTTGCATTTGCAGAGCATAATATAACTTGGAATTGGGCAGATCGCACTAGCGCCTTGGCTGTCCCAATCTTTTCCGAGGGCTTCTTGTTTGGTGCGTTATCACTAAGATTTTTTCGTGAGAGAACATCTGACGATGATGTTTTGAAGAGATGCCTCAGTAAAATGAGAAGGACATCAACTAGTATTGGCTTGCTATTGAGAAAAATGGGAGCTGATTAACCAACTTCGGCATTAACTTAATAGCCGACTCAACTAATAGTTTAAATTGTTAATCGGTCTGATGCATACAAACGGCATGTTCACAGCTTGAGCTTATGATGAAGGNNTTACAATCCGAAATCGCTTATCTTTCNTCCTTTCACAATACGTGAAAAAGAACAAGATAATGATGGATCTAAATTTCTGTAAAAAGTGCNGCTCTAATACNAGTCTGNCAATTCCCCTCGGCGACAATCGCAAAAGGAGCGCTTGCGCAAGGTGCCAGCATATTTAATNTAAAAACCCTCGTAATGTCGTCGGCTGTCTGGCTNATCCGGCCGATCAAGTGCCACGGTGCAGGAGAGCGATAGAACTAGGATGTGGCTTGTGGACTCTTCCGGGTGGATATATGGAAACTGGCGACAGCCGCATCCATTGCGCAAAGCGAGAAACTCTTGAGGAGGCTGGAGCCAACGTCGAAATTGGACCGCTGTTTGCTGTAGTGGATCTTATTCACTAAACATGGATTGCATCATGCGGTGGCACCTAAACTTCAGCTAGAAGAGGTTGAGGCTAATACTAGCTTTGGATCAGCTGGCACGCGATGCAATTCTTACTTTTTTTACGACTGAGAAAAAAAGAAAACATAAGCTTCAAAAATATTAACACTTGAACCGGTCGCCAANTGAGTGGTTTAGTCCTTTAACATTGCCGTGCATCACCCNATTAGCGTGTTTTACAGATTCTAATAAAATCTAAACGTGGCTCTAACTGGGCCTGAGAAAGGCAGTGACTTTTTGGATCTCTTTGTTTTATCTGCCTAGCCCGATCAGCGGGCTATCCTTGAGTTGACTGGATTCCTCTAGCTTCAATACTCTATNATGTAGGAGCATTTCATGAAAATACCTCATAAACGAAAACGTGACAACCAGCAATGGCTTCTTGATTGGGTGGTTAATCAATCAGGCAGGGTCATTAACTATGAGTATGAGGAAAGAGAACTTCCAGATAATGTAAAGACATATGCTCAAGTNCCGAAAGCATTGGGGCGCAGGGCAGATTACAAGGCATCTATTGCTGANAAAGCACGTCTTTCTGGACACAGAAGAACTGCACTTTTCACATATCAAGAGGCGATTTTTGATTATATTCAGGCGCAGCATGCAATTTTTGANGATGATCATCCTGTTAAGCTGAAATATCATGAAAAACTGTTGCGTTGTTTCGATTCTTTGATCGATGTGGCCGACTATCCTATAGAGAGAGTTGAGATCCCATGGGAAGGCAAAGAAATACAGGCAAACTTTCATTTTATCCCCGGCAAGCCCAACGCCCCATGCGTGATCGTTTTGCCCGGTATGGACGTGACAAAGGAGTTCCATCGAGAACCCATTGATCACACGTTCACGAGTCGTGGGATGCACGCAATTGTAATTGATGGTCCCGGGCAGGGAACCAGNAATATAAGAAAAATTCGCATTAATGATAATAATTATGAGCAGGCAGTAAGCGCCGTTGTTGACTGGCTTTTGGATCGACCTGAGGTTGACTCGGNAAAAATTGCATTGCATGGACAAAGCATGGGAAGCCATTGGGCGGCGCGGGCCGCTGCTTTTGATGAACGGATTAAAGCGACAGCCGCATCAATGTCATGTCTTGGGGATAAAATTGGGCTATTTGAGCAATCGAGTCCCCGATTCAAACAGATTTTCATGTATATGGCGGGAATCCAGGATGAAAGTGAATTCGATATAATGGCAGCCAAAATGAATACTCGAGGGTATGGTAAAAAAATTAAAACACCATTCCTGATTATGACTGGAGAGTATGATCCGCTATCGCCGTTGGAAAGTGCGGAGCAGTTTTATGATGAGTTGCTCGGCCCAAAGGAGCTTTGGGTTCTTGAGGATTATTACCATCTAATCGTAAAGCCCCCTCATTTTGGTGGAGTACTTCAGTTTAACGCTAAAGCCGATTGGATTCGCGACGCATTAGACGGCAAGTTTGATCATGAGCACAGACGCTATGTATATATTTCGAAGTCAGGTCTTGGACAGTACTCGCCAGAAACCGAGGGTCGCGTCTCGGTTGACCCTGATCTAAAACCAGGATATTGAACACTAACATGATACCAAATAACGGAGAAATGGAATGGTAAACTTACTTGTTAATCTGTACCCAGTAATTCCGGCAAAAGACGAAGAGGAAAGGGAGCAGTTGAGACCGATTGGAAGACACTCTGGCAGATATAACAGNGTTGTGCATGGAATGACTGATATTGTCAAGGCCGCAGATTCGATGGGAGTATGGGGAGTGGGCTGTATTGAGCATCATTTCCACTCTGAGGGGTATGAAGTGGGACCGAGCCCAGGTGTTTTGAATGCTTATTGGGCCGCGATTACGGAAAATGTTCGTGTAGGTGCCTTAGGCTATGTGATGAGCACGCAGAATCCCTTTCGAGTGGCTGAAGAAACTGCCATNCTGTCACACCTCACGAAAGGTAGATATTTTGTGGGCTTTGCTAGAGGATTTCAGGATAGATGGACCGATGTTATCGGACAACATTTGGGTGCTTGTGCGACGCACGATGGTGCGACGGCTGCTGAGGATCAAAGGAACCGCGATATATGGACAGAACAAGTTGAGTTAGTCATAGATTGTTGGACCAAGGAGAGTATTGAGCACAACACACCACTTTGGCAGGTTCCATGCCCTTATGAGGATGGCATAAAATGGTGGATGTCCGACTCGACGGCGAGACTGGGGGCAAAGGACGAGGTTGATAGCGAGGGAGTGGTCAGAAGGGTGTCGGTAGTTCCCGCTCCTTATGAAAACAAAATTCCTCAAGTATTTGTNGCAATGGCAGGAAGCGAAGAGTCAGTGAAATACGCGGCTCATCGAGGTTACTCTCCACTTTATTTTTCATCAATTGAACGGACCGCTGAGTTTGCAAAGATCTACCAGAAGGAGGCAAAGAAGGTTGGGAGGAATTTATCGCTCGGACAAAACTGTGCTGGGGTNAGGTGGTTTGCGATAGGTGATACTGAGAAAGAAGCTCGCGAGAAAGTATTGCATCATGACGCAGATATCACTAAAAACTTTTACTCTCACTTTAGAAAGGTTGCTGGCAGAGCGGATAGTCAGGACAATNCGAATGCCCCTCTGGAATCCTGGGTGGATGCATTCTGCCANAATCCTCAAAATATGGTAGGCACCGTCTCATCTATTCGTGATGAGCTTGTTAAGGCTTGGAAAGATAATCCTCTCGAGTACCTTTGCTATATCCCTCACTTTGCTCAGCAGCCAAAGGANGATGTCATTGAAACCATTCGGTTGATTCAAGAGGAAATTAAACCGGCTTTGGATGAGTTGACGCANTATGANTCTTACGAAGAGTGCGCNTGATAAATTNNTGGCGATTGTTNAGCCTGANAGATTGTTAATTTGAGGTATTTNAGANAATGAAACTTGCGACNTATNNNGATNNTNNCGNACAAAAAGTGGGCGTNGTGANTGACGGTGACTCANCGATTGTNGACNTNCAAGCTTCGGAAATAGATCAAAANGGGGCTCTATTCACAGGATTTGAATCAATGCAGGCTTTGATAGAATCCGGACAAGAAGCTTTGGATAAAGCTGATAGTCTCGTCGATTCTGAAATGGGGCAAAATAATAAGCGTGGCTTGGATTCGGTCAAACTTTTGCCTCCTCTCCCGCGACCGATTTCTTTACGCGATTTCCTTACCTTTGAAGCACACGTATCAAATGCCTTGAAAATTGGACGCGAGGTTGGAATTTTTTCAGCAAATCGTGCCAAAGTACCCGATATTTGGTACGAGGCACCGCGATACTATAAATGCAATGCGCTCAATATTTCGGGGCATGGTCAAGCGATAAATTGGCCTGAGTATTCTTCACGTATGGACTTTGAGCTTGAAATGGGTTGGGTTATTGGGAAAAAAGGCCGGGATATAACTCCAGATAATGCTCTAGATCACTTATTTGGCTTCACGATCTACAATGATTTTACTGCACGCGATACATTGTTCGCCGAAATGGCTGCCCGTCTCGGGCCTGCCAAAGGCAAAGATTTCGACGGCAGTAACTCTCTGGGCCCTTGGATTGTCACCATGGATGAAATTGGCGATCCTCATAATTTAGAAATGACAGCGCATATCAATGGCAAGGAGTTTAGTCGCGGAAACAGTGGACAGGCTTACCACAAAATAGAGGATTGCATTGCTTATGTCTCAAGGGGTGAAACGCTCCATGCAGGTGAGATTTTGGGTTCGGGAACTGTTGGCACCGGCAGTGGCATTGAATTTGATGTTTGGCTTCAGGACGGGGATACAATAGAGCTAACGGTTGAGAAAATTGGCACGCTGACAAATAGGGTATTCGGTCCTTCTGCTAGACCTTACGCTGAGACCAAAGCGACGAATGTTTTAATAAATTAAATAGATAGAGCATCAAAGATTTGTCATGACTGAGAGTAGGAATTGCAACTTGAAGTGAGTAATTCACTAATTAGCAGACTCCAATAATCAATGGATAGTGCAAAAAGACTTGATCTAGCCTTTAGAAGGCGGGTGATCGAACAAAATTTTCCCCTAGTTGCTCCGAGTCCAGACATTGCTCTGCCAAAAGGGGAAGCAGTATCAATTTTTCGAGCTCAATGCGTATCAAGACATCTTGATATTCTATCTAGAAAAATGCAAAAGAGTGGAGATGGCTTCTACACTATCGGCTCTTCAGGTCATGAAAACATGGCCTCAGTTGCAAAGGCGGTATCACGAAATGATTTGGTGTTTCTCCATTACCGAGATGCTGCCTTTCAAATTATGCGTGCGATGGACNCTNCGGCATGTACCCCNATCAGAGATNTANTGCTTAGTTTTAGTTGNTCAANGGAAGACCCCATCTCAGGCGGCCGTCACAAGGTGCTTGGNTCGAAGGAGCTTAANATTTCTCCNCAAACATCGACCATCGCAAGTCATTTGCCAAAAGCTGTTGGCGCGGCATTNTCGATAGGATTACCAAAATCNAAAANTANATGTTCNNATGTNAACGATCAACCNATAGTTTTATGNAGTTTTGGTGATGCCTCCAGCAATCATTCCACNGCCCAAGGNGCAATNAATACTGCNTGTTGGACAAGTTATAAGAAGCTTGCGATGCCAATCCTATTCGTGTGTGAGGATAATGGGATNGGGATTTCTGTGCCAACCCCGAAGCACTGGATAAGGCAATGCTTTTCGAATCGTCCCGGATTGCGATATTTTCATGCTAATGGCTTGGATCTTTATCAAACGCGCAAGGTTGCTCAAGATGCCTCTCAATTCGTCAGGGATAATAGAAAACCAGCATTTCTTCATCTTTCATTTGTCAGATTGATGGGGCATGCGGGTTCTGATATGGAGATCGCGTACCTTTCCGATGAAGAGATATTGGCGAATGAGGAGAACGATCCGCTTCTGCATAGCGCTCGATTGCTGCTGCGATACGATGAACTTGCTCCGGAAGATATATTAGAAATATACGACAATGTAGCTGCCCAATGTCAGAGAGTTGCAGAGGAAGTGAAGTCCAGACCCCGTCTCTCGTCAGCTGAGGAAGTGATGCAAAGCATAATCCCGCCAGTGAGGGATTCTGGGTTAGAAAAAAATATTGATCTGATGGCGCGAAAGCGGATCTTTGGAAGAGAATTGCGATATTTTCGTCAGCCACAATCAATGGGACGCCTTATAAATTGGACGTTGACAGATTTAATGCTGGAACATCAAGAGGTCATATTGTTTGGTCAAGATGTGGGAAAAAAAGGGGGTGTCTATGGCGTGACAAATCGGCTCCAGCAACGCTTCGGGGCTGGCCGCGTGATGGATACACTGCTAGATGAACAATCTATTCTTGGCCTTGCGATTGGGATGTCACAGACTGGTTATCTGCCAATTCCTGAGATCCAGTTTCTAGCTTATCTTCATAATGCTGAAGATCAATTGCGTGGCGAAGCAGCCACACTCTCTTTTTTTTCAAACGGTCAATTTTATAACCCCATGGTTGTTCGGGTTGCCGGACTTGGCTATCAGAAAGGTTTCGGTGGACATTTCCATAATGATAATTCCATCGCAGTAATGCGTGACATACCTGGTTTGGTGGTGGCCTGTCCGTCAAACGGCCGTCAGGCCGCAGGAATATTGCGAGAATGTGTGCGACTTGCGAGGATTGAGCGTAGGGTCGTAGTGTTTCTAGAGCCCATCGCACTCTATTCTACGCGGGATTTAAACGTCCCAAATGACAATAGATGGGCATCAATATATCCAGACATATGTTCTGGGCTGCGTTTCGGAGAAGTAAGCATCGAAGGGGACGGACGCGATCTGGCCCTGATCAGCTATGGAAATGGCTTCTACTTATCGTCCCAAGCTGCTGATGAACTTCGCCTCAAACATAGTTTGGATGTTCGTCTTATTGATTTAAACTGGTTGTCGCCTCTGCCAATTTCGGCTCTATTGAAAGCATTAACTGATGTAAAAAATATACTGATTGTCGACGAGTGCCGGACTTCAGGAAACATTGCAGAAGGGTTGATTGCAAAATTATACCCCGAGCTCGCGTCTCCCATTATGGTTCTTTCGGCAGAGGATTCATTTATTGCGACGGGACCAGCTTATGCCGCCACCATGCCCTCAAAACGGACTATAGTAAAAACGGCATTGAAATTAATGGATCGGCTCAAATGAAGCGATCCGCGGTGTTGGTGTGCCCTGGGAGAGGATCTTATGGACCAAGTGACCTAGGAGCAATAACGGCGAAGGCCTCCAAAGATGGTCAGGATATGATTCAACGTTTGGATGATCGGCGCAGATCACTTGGCCAGATAACACTTAGCGATTTGGATAAAAAGAATCGATTTTCTTTAAAAACTCATACCAGCAGTGAAAACGCCTCCTCTCTGATTTTCGCCTCTTCCCTCCTTGATTTCTTATCGATCGATAATAACGAATATGAAATAGTAGCTGTGACAGGCAATTCTCTTGGTTGGTACACAGCTATCACTTGCGCCTCGGCAGTGACTTTGATGGAAGGGTTTAATATTGTGAATACTATGGGAACCTTGATGGAGTCAAAAGGAAGAGGAGGCCAACTTGTATATCCTTGGATGAGCGCTGGTTGGGAGGTAGCGTTTGAGCGAAGAGAGCAGATCATGCAATGGGTAAAAGAAATCGATTGTGAAGCGGACGCATTTTTGAGGTTGTCTATCGACTTTGGTGGGATGCTGGTATTTGCTGGGAATGAGATAGGACTGAAAAAATTTGAAACGCTAGCACCAAAAATTGCGGAAAAGTTTCCNGTCAGATTGAAAAATCATGCTGCCTTTCATACATCAATGCTCGCNCACATAGCCGTCGAGGCAAGCGAACTCTTCGGTGAATCANTTTTCACGTCGTCAGAGATACCAATGGTGGATGGAAGAGGGGCTATATGGTATCCCCGCTGTTATGATCATCATGCATTACATGATTACACTTTGAGGCACCAAATTATCGAGCCTTATTTTTTTAGCAAAGCAATTCAAGTGGCAGCAATGGAATTTGCCCCCGATGTTTTTGTCACTGTAGGCCCTGGCGATTCATTGAGAAAAGCCATTGCTGAGTCGTTGATAATGATTAACTGGAAAGATATCGGCTGTCGTGAAGACTTTGAAAATCAAGAAAAGAAAGAGCCTATAATTATTCCTTCGGGGGAGTGCAGCGAGCGATAGGAAAGAGATTGGCAACAATGTCACTAATTTTGACAGACGCTTTGGGACGCTCTCTGTGTGATTGAGTTCTGAAAAAAATATGGGCAGAGAAATATCCCTGCCCAGTGAGAATTACCTGATAGCTACATGCTATATCTCAGTGTCAGCCCGATGGCGCGTTTATCCCCATAAACCGGCTGATATCTATTCTCTCTTGCGACGCTTAGTTGAAAAACTGATGATGATATATACTCTTCATCAAGCAGATTTCTCACCCATGTCTCAAGAGAGTAGCGGCCATTCGTGATACCTGCATTAAAATGCAATAGAGTTCTGTCTGGTATCCATGCCATGTTCATTATGTCGATGGATTGTTTGCTTTTGTAAGTCAAGTTGCCCTCTAACCAGAAGGAAGCCCCATCAAGTGAAGTCATCTGCCCTTCGTATCTTACTTGGGCACTGGCATGGTGTTTAGAATGTCGCTCTAAGCTATTACCGCCAATAGACGCGTCCAGGGGGCAAGAAATATCATCACAAGCATCAATATATTGTCTCCCAGCATTCTGAACTAGAAGCCACTTTGGATTGAACTGTCCATCATCCCATTCGGCATCCACATAGGCATAGGTGCCGCTGATACTTAAATTGTCATTGGCTTTATAACTAAATTCCGCCTCGAATCCTTTCGACTCGGCGGCTCCGATATTGGTAGTAATGGGTGCTAGTTGATCAGGATCTTTTGACGACTGATTGGTTTGCAAGTCTTCCCAATCAACAAGGTAAACGGCTGCGTTCAGTACCATACGACCATCAGCCAAAATATTCTTTGTTCCTAGCTCAAACGTAATATTTGTTTCGGGCTCAAAAATTCGCTCTGAAGACAATCCCCCTCCGTTAAACCCACCGGCCTTTTCTCCTTTTGCTACAGAAGCATAAATGCTTCTATCATCTGACTGGTTCCATGTGAATACTAATCGAGGCGTTACCGAAGACCATGATGCATTGTCATATATCCAATCAGCCTCTGGTAATGGTTTGAAAGGTCTGTAGGTATTTATCTGTGATTTTTCGGTGTCCGAATATCTTACTTCAGCAGAAATATTGTATTTACCATTAGAAAAATCTTGCCCAATTTGTGCATAAAATGAATTCGACTCTACTTCAGTTGTCATGCCTAGAGCATACAGCGTATTCCAACCTGCGTCAGCCCACATAACTAGGCCGGCTTCACCCATTACGCCTGGTCCTGGCAGATTATTTGGATCCCAATGACTGAAACTGAAGGCAGGTATAGTTGTTGAGGAATCTACCCGAAAATCCGGAAAAACAACGTAGCGGTCTGCGCGATTATCGAAATCCGAGATATATGCTCCAATCGAAAATACCGTGTCGTCGTCAGCGTAATCAAATCGCAGGTCATGTGACTCGGCTTCAGACCAACCGTCTGGCATCACAAGAAAGTTTTGCCCCAGTCCGGTATCGCCATTGACTGCATCAACTGACCTATTATTGACAGCAAATGCGTCTGATTCTATGCGTCCAAATAGATAATTAAGTGTCCAAGTATCATTAATTTCATACGATGCCTCAAATCTAATTAGGTCATGTTCCGCCTGCAAGCCGCCTGCGCGCGGGTCAGCAGTCGACTCTCCTGTCTCGGGAAGTTCACCACACCAGAATTGCAGTACTCCGTCGCTCCCAACACTACAATTGGTACCCCCCGTGTTTCTGCTTAACTGGTAGCCGCCTTGTCGCTCATTGTCCACCTCCCAATTGCTGTAACCAACAAGCAGCGATAGCTTGTCGGAAGGACGCATTGATGCCGTCACAAAGTAAGATGTATTATCGTGACCACCCATATTTCCATCTGTGGCCCAACCATCATTCGCATTGGGATGAGCATTTGACCAAGTGCCATCAAATTCTGTAGATAAAAATCCAGCTACGACGGATGCATTCTCAGAAATGGGTCCTCCGACTGTTAGCCCATAGTCAGTCCGCTCATCAGTGCCCACAGTGACTTTTGCATCAACCAAGAATTCTTCAGGGGGGGCAATGGGGACGTAGTTTACAGCTCCGGCAAAAGCGTTTCTCCCATAGAGAGCGTTTTGAGGACCCTTTACAACCTCAATACGTTCAATTCCCAGAGTTCCCAAATCAAACATATAGGATTTAGGGAGGTAAACACCACCATAGTAGAAGGATATATTCGATTCAAAACCCAGTATATTAGTATATAGTCCTCTGATGGTGGGTGAGGGATAAGCGCCGCCAGGGTAATCTTCAAAATTGAATCCAGCCACGCTATTAGCTATATCATACATCGCATTAGCGCCTGCTCTATCAAGATCAGCCCCCGAAAATGCCGATATGGTAAGTGGCACATCTTGAAGGCTTTCTTCTCTTAGTCGGGCAGTAACAATTACTTCGTCAATGTTTTCGGCTGCTCGTTCGTTTTCCTGAGCCAAAATTTGCCCAGATATAAGAACCACCATTATGGGAGCGGTTAATATCAATTTAAGTAGCTTACGCATTTTTCCCTCCTTGCTCTTTTAATTATTTAAATATACTGGGTTTAGATTTAGTTCATACTGAGTTGGAACTCGATATATATTTTTTATAAATTTTGTCCATGTCATTTTTCATTGGCCATTCGTGAAGCCCGATCGATTAGCACGAAGGCAATCTCGCAGTCATCAGGCCCGGGGTTTCGCCATGCATGTCGGGTTGCTCTCTGGACTACGACGTCGCCAGCTGACAGAAAATGGCTGCCGTCATCGAGTAACAATTCGATTTGGCCTTTTAAAATAAACCCGTAGTCGATCGTGGCAGTTGTGTGCCAGCGAGGGCCATTAATCTCATCATTTTCCATGATTCCATCGGTTCTAAATTTTTTGGCCTCACTACTTTTTAATTCTATTCTTCCTTCTGGCCGCATAGTAAAAACGCGACATACAGAGCCTCCCTCTGGAGGAATGAGCCTCTGTTGTTCAGAAACTAAATCATCTTGTGACGAAGGCTCACTCCCCATATCAATCCAAATTTCACTGCTCGCAGCTCGACCATAATCAATGAATGCGCGGGTGGGGCCGTCTATCTGAGCATACGAATGTCCATCTGAATCAATCCCTGTTACGAGTCTGCGTGATGGACAGACATTGCTCGTTTTGTTGGAACTTTCCGATGTCACAATCAGTCCCCAAGCGCTGGAGTTGACAAACTAACTAGCTCGAAATGCATGCGTATTGATCGGGCTAACATTGGATGAATCTATTTTTTTATCGTGTGAGCCTAAAATGGGCGATGTGGTTCCGTCAAAGTAATGCAGCCCACTTAGCGGGCTAGCATACGTTTATCAGCATAAACAACGCGGATTGGGAGAAACCTACTTGCCCACCGCAGGCCGCGTTTGACTGTCCTCTCCTGACTCAGTTTTTAAAATAAAAAACGCGGTCACCACTATTAGAATTGATCCGACCAAGGTGTTGCTGCCTAGAGCGACGCCAAAAAGAAAATAATCGATTGCGGCTCCAAGCAGCAATCGGACGTAATCGACTGGTGCGATCACTGAGGCTTCAGCTATGGCGAACGCTCGAATAAAAAGATTGTGAGCGATCGAAGCACTTATCGCCATTGCAATGAGTAGACTGAATTGTTCAACGCTGGGGGATCTCCACACCACCACTGCGGGGCCGATAAGCAGCAATACAGCAACTATATTCGAGTAAAACATCATTGTAATGGGTTCATCGTGCTTGGCCACAATCGATACAAGAATGGTAGCGAAGGCGAAGGCTATTGCTCCGCCAAGAGCGGCTAGTCCGGCAGGTGCTATATTGCCTTGAGGATTTAGCATGATTAAGACCCCAAAAAAACCAACTGCTGAAGCCAAAATCTTATTAGTTCTAATCTTCTCTTTGAGGAATAATGCTGCTAAAGGCACAACAAACAACGCACTGGAGAATCTTATTGCAAGAGCGTCTGCAAGGGGCAGATTTATAATTGCGTAGAAACTCAAAGTGATTGCGATTGCACCGACTAAACCTCTGGTGATCTGGAGAGCAGGAATCGATGTTCTAATCCCGCCGGTCGAAGTTCCCGATCTGAGAAGATAAGGCGCTATAATAATCAGACTAAAGAGGGCGCGAAAAAAAACAATCTGTATCGAGTTGAAATCATTTCCAAGAAGTTTGACCAAAGTCGACATTACGGAGAATGCTAATACAGACAAACCCAACAGGAGGGCGCCCAACGAATTTTTTGACAAGTTTTTAATAATCTTCATTATGGATGAAGTACCTCGTTGATCACTTAGAAGATCACTTTTTGTATTTCGATCACATGCTTGACGAACCCGATTTAAGTTCAGTAAAAAAGCATGCTGCAATTGACCCCGAGGATACGGGAATGATGAGTTAGCCCTGTATGTTGCAAGCCCACCTAGTGGACAGCGCTTTTCTGGCTTTGATGTTGGGACCTCTATAGGCTCCGCATAAATGCGCATCAAAAATACTTGCCACTTTAGATTACATAAGTTTTTTCATTGAGGGTGTACCCAGGGGGCGAGGAATTTGAATAGCAACTTGAAATGGGGGTGGTCGATAGGTTCGGTTAGCACCATGACCATGTACTATCTAGTTGCCTTCCAAACTCTCTATTACATGACTGATTATCTTGGCATCAGTCCCGCTCGGGCAAGCGCAATTATATTTTTCACGAAATTTTACGATGTTTTTACAGATCCCATCATCGGCATATTATCTGATCGAACGTCCTCTCCTTGGGGCAGGAGACGCCCTTGGTTGCTTGGAGGTGGTATTCTCTCCAGTTTTGCTTGCATAATGGTATTCGCAGGACCTGCGCTATCGGGTGATCATTTGATGGCATATCTAGCATGTTCTTTTATTGTCTATTTCACCGGCTATACAGCATTTAATATTCCCTATCTGTCGATGCCTGCTGAAATGACAAATGATTATCATGAGCGAACGATTTTAATGTCCTACAGGACATTTTTTGTTTCGATTTCTGGGGTGCTTGCCTCTGGATTGGCGCCTTTTCTCGTCTTTACTTATTTCGGCGGAGGCCTTGAGGGATACCGTTATATGGGATTGATCTTCTCTGTCATCATCTTGGCCGCAGCTTTGGCGTGTTTTTGGGGCACAGCGGGCGCTGGTCAGACGACAAGGCTTAACAAAGAGTTGATACTGAATGATTGGTTAAAGAGCATTATTGCAAATAAGCCATTTATGCAGCTCATATTAATCAAATTATTTCAGCTCTTTGCTTCGGGGGTGACATTTGCAATGATGATATATCTCTCAGTGCATATCTACAAAGGCGGTGAGGGCGCAGTTGTCAAGTTTGGGATTCCTATGTTTGCGGCTATAGGCCTCTCGATTCCGTGTTGGACTTGGTTAGCTTTGCATATGGAAAAACGCTCAGTATTTGTAATTGCTACCGTGGGAAAGATCTTAACGATAGCTACTTTTGTTTTCCTTACACCTGACGAACCTGAAATCATATTTATAATTCGCACCTTTACATTCGGTTTTTTTACAGGGGGCATGATTTTGATGGGTCAATCAATGTTACCCGATACCATTGAGTATGATTTTCATCGAACTCAACTCAGACGCGAGGGAATCTTTGCAAGTCTTTATAGCTTCGTTGAAAAAACATCCGCGATGCTCGTCCCTTTATCAATTGGATTGGTTCTGTCTGCTGGTGGTTATATTGAAGGGTTGGAGGGGGCAGAGCAATCACAGACAGCCATCGATGCAGTGTATTTTGGAGCGATCTGGCTTCCGATTATCGGATATGCGGCAAGCCTTCCGCTTCTCTTGATATATTCGCTTGATAGACAGACTTTGGGTGAGCTTAGAAAGGCTAGCAAGGAGCATGGTAATAAATTAGCAGAATCATAAGATTCATAAAAGAGAGCGTGTCAATTGAACAATGAATCGAAATTTGTCCGATTTNCTCATGAAGAGCGAACTTGTTATGGTTTAATCAAAGANGAAGAAGNTATAGACTTATCTGCGCATTTCAAAACGGCGGAACATCTATTGTCATCGTGGCAAAGAGGGACAGTTGATTTTAGTGATAATGGATCGAGATCTGCAATCGAGTTAGAAAAAATATCTTTTCTCCCACCTACTGCGTCAGGCCGCAATTTTTGTGTGGGACGGAATTACAGGTCACATCGTCAAGAGCTCGATTCAAGTGAGTTTGCGGATGCTAATGTTTCTGGGAATCCTTCAATCTTTATGAGAAATAAAGAATCGTTGGTAGGGCATAAATGTGAATTATGTAAAAGTCCGGCTACTAATTGCTATGATTTCGAAGGTGAATTGGCCGCGGTCATCGGTGTTGAAGGAAAAGCAACTTCTGAGAATCAAGCCTTCGATCTTATTGCGGGATATACTTGTTTTATGGATGGATCGGCCAGAGACTTTCAGGTCGATTCTGTTGGAGCAGGCAAAAACTTCGATCGCTCTGGATCCGTAGGGCCTTGGATCGTATCCACTCGCGAGATTGGAGATCCTCAGGCGTTAAAAATCGAAACTAGATTGAATGGTAAGACGATGCAGCAGGCGTACACTGCGGAAATGATCTTATCTGTAGTCGATATCGTGATTTATTTATCCAAGTTCACAACACTTAAACCAGGAGATATTATTGCGACTGGCACTCCTTCTGGGGTGGGCATGTCAAGAAATCCGCAAATCTGGCTTGCCTCGGGAGATACGATCGAGATTTGTATTTCGTCTATAGGTTGTCTAAATAATTTGGTCGTCTAGATTAATAATCGACCTCGGGAATTGTCAATAGATGTTGTTCCATAACATGCGTTGCTTTGACGCTGATAACGTCCGAGAGTGGCTATTTTTAGTAATATCAAGCAAGACCCAAAAGAGAGTTATCTTCTAGTTTGATTTGACAGCTGATTACAGGATCGTCATCCTTCAAAGAGACAGCAAACCCGGTCACATGCACCCACTGTCACAGTTATTATATCCTGACTCCCAGCGTGCCAAAGAGGTAACATCGAACCAGTGAGTACGATGTGATCTTTCAGAAGTCTTTCTCCATGGCGACCCAAATGATCGACTAACTCGGCAACAGCTCTTACTATTCGAGATTTGAAATGATCGATAAGGGTCTCACCAATTAATTCATTGTTCCTAAAAACTTTTAAATTAGAGACAGCGTCGGCGGCATCAGATGAAATTGGAATAGAAGAACAGACAATCCCTGCATGAATCGCATTGTTTGCTATCAATTCGCAAGCGCGCTTGTCTTCAGTCGCATAGAAGACTTTGTTGTGTAACTCGATCACCGGCTTTATGTCGCATATGGCCTCGGGATGCTCGAGCAGCAAAGATGAGGACGGAATGTCTTCTCCGAGAGTGACTGCGAGCTCTCCTTCGATTGCTAGATGATCAAACAGGCTGAGAGCGAGCTTGCAACCGGACTCATATGTTTCTGAATCCCAAACATGTCCGAAAACGGGGTGCGTTATTCCCATTTGCCGCTGTATAGCGGCACTGGTGCAACCAATTTTATACCCTATAATTTTCTCGCCACGTTGTTTTCTCATTGAGGCGATTGCAAATTGCAAATCATATGCTTGATCGATATTTAGTTCGAGATTGAGGTGGGTAAAACTGGCGCCAGGACGGCGATTGTCAAAATCTTGTAAAAGTGATTTGGCGATGTCATGGATTTGCATACAAGACACCAAGACTCAAACTGCCAATTAATATCCCGTTCCGAAAGAAAACCGAGGCAAGTACGTTAACTTTTTCGGTGACTCTTAATAATTCGTCAAAATTAGACTTAGCATGATACAGAGCGATCATCTATCTACCTAAAATTTTATTTATCAAAGCATGGCCCATTTTGTTTGCATTCTTGATGTCCTCGATGGTCGGACTTTTTTTGTCGATCTGACCTAATGCTAGCAAAGATGCGTGGACATTATCGTGGTGCTCCACATTTGCCATCCGGTCAAGCCACGTGCAGACATTAGGATAGGGGTTAAAATCAAACAGGTTGGTGAATCTCGGGTGAAGTTGACCAATTTCTACGTAGGCGGCGATGTCTGCTATTGTCATTTCCTTGCCCGCAAGGAAAGGCGACTCTGCAAGCCATGCTGATTCAAGCACCTTTATAGTGCGGGTCACTAAGGATATAGAGATGGTTTGGATCAGTTCGGGAATATTGAGATCCTTCCGGACTTTCGGGGCAAAAAGGCCCAAAGAGGCGTCGCGCGCGCCGCGATGGTGATAGTGAAGATAAGAATCTATCTTGGCGCGTGTCCGGAGTTCGGATGGATATAGGTCATGCCAGCTATTTTTTCTGCAAAGGTAGCAAAGAATAGCGTGAGCCTCGGATAATACAAAACCAGTCCTGCGCTCCTCAATGCAGGGAATGGTTCCCGAGGGACTTTTTCTCAGGTAGTTTGGGTGTCGGCTCCCCATATCTCCTTTTGACCCGGGATTAATCATTATCAGTTCAAAATCCTGACCTTTTAAAAGGAGTGTCCATATTACAGCTCGAACAGGTTGCGATATTGGAACCCCATATAAGATCATGTTGTCTTCTTTGTCGTTCACCTAGGTTTCCTCGTTATATGAAAAGGGTCGCGCAATCCATTTTACCAAAGATTACTCCAATAATTGGCTATTACCGCATTCGATTGGTTCATAGGTATCGGATGTTTAGAGGTTGGTTAGGAGTTTGTAATTCCCGATGCTTTGAATAATTTGCCAGAACAATATTCCGTCAAAATCTATGTAGTATTGTAAAGTGTTGATTGGAATAAATGCAGGACGATATCTTCGGCAATTCGCAATTTGCATTGCGACGGTCGATTGAGGGTTCAACATTAGGGATTATTGAATAACTTATTTCTATCGATCTATATCTCTTTGTTAGTAGACCTCCGGAAAAAATTTCGATGTGATGCGACTAAGTTCCTGAAGCTCAGTCTGGGATAGCAAGGGACTTTCATAACATCTTAGGGTACGCTTATAACGCTTGGTAGCTGTACCAAGGACCGCAGGTTCTCGCTATGCCATTGGGGTTTTGGCGATCCGGTCACGATAAATTGCTTGGACTCGTTTCGGAAAAGGAGAAGACATTTATGAATGATAATACAACAAAGGGCAATGAATTTTTTAAAGATAAGGTTGTCTGGATTACTGGCGCATCATCGGGAATCGGTGAAGGGCTGGCCCGGGCCCTTGCAGCATTATCTTCCAAAGTCGTAATATCTGCTCGTAACGCTGAAGAGTTGGATCGGGTCTACAAGGATTGTGTTTCGCAAGGAGCAGAGAAAGCAGATATTTTGACAATTCGCCTAGATGTTACAGATTTTGATGCAATGCCAAAAGCGGTTGAGGAGGTCCTTCAGCGTTTTTCAAAAATAGATATACTCATTAACAACGCTGGTTTGGGTCAAAGATCGTTTGCGGTCGATACCACCATGGAGGTCTATCAAAGGGTAATGGACGTTAATGTGATGGGCCCCATAGCGCTTACAAAAGCAGTGCTTCCCATAATGATTGAACAGCAGTCAGGCCACATAGCCGTCACATCAAGTATTGCTGGTAAGATCGGGCCGCCACTCCGGTCCGGTTATAGTGCGGCAAAACATGCGATCATGGGTTTTTTTGATGCATTGCGTGCCGAGGTTGCTTTTCATGGCGTAAAGGTTAGTACACTGGTGTCTGGTGTTGTAAAAACAAATGTTGTGGCAAATGCTTTACAGGGAGATGGCAGCGCCATAGGCCCAGAGGAAGGATTAATGACGGAAGGCTTGACGGTAGAGGAGGCTGTCGAGATTATCGTCTCTAAATTATCGCTGGAAGAAGATGAAATTATCATAGGGGAAGGCCAAGAAGTTCAGATGATGCATATGAAACAAAAAGATCCTGTAGCGTTCTTCCGTATGCTGGAGGAGATGGCTGCCGCGCAATTGCATAGCGCCGGCAAAAGTTAATGATACGAGTCTTTTTAAGGCTTTACTGGATACCCATCATATGCCTAGGGCTTCTGGCTTGCAATAGAGATCAAGACGCCTCTCTCGAGCCAACGACTGAAATTATTAAGCTTAATCCAGATACGATGCATGATCATCGAATTCTCGAACAGAATGCCTTGCGAAATGCCTACTTTGGTGACTTGCATGTGCACTCAAACAATTCATTGGATGCTTATAGCCTGGCTGGTGTTCGTGCGTCGACTGATGATGCCTATCGATTTGCTCGAGGGGAAGCGATAGACCATCCGTTCGGTTACAAGATTCGCTTGAAAGGCGAGGCGCTTGATTTTTATGCCGTCAGCGATCACGCCGAGTTCTTTGGAGTTGTTAAAAGCCTGGCAGATCCTGCGGGACCTCTGAGGGACCATCCCCTCGCAGCGTTAATCCAGTCTCCGGACAAAGCCGACAATCGAAAGGGGTTTGTTGCGCTTGAATCAGAGTTGACAAGAGGAGAGCCCATCGACCCGCCACTGGGGTCAGAGGCAGTCATAAGATCCGCTTGGCAAGAAAATATCAAAATTGCAAACAAAAATTATGAACCCGGAAAGTTTACTACTTTCATAGCATACGAGTATTCTTCACACCCTCAAAATGCAAATCTTCATCGGGTAGTACTGTTTCCCGGAGATGATGGCCCACTCCGTCCCTTTGGTTCTCAGGACTCACTTAACCCTGAAGATTTGTGGGACTGGCTCGATGCGCTGAGGTCTGATGGACTTGATTCTATTGCCATTCCTCATAACTCGAACTGGAGTCAGGGTTTGATGTTTCAAAGAGTCACCATGGATGGTGGGCCCATTACTGCAGCCTATGCTAAGCAGCGTTTGCGTAATGAGCCAATAGTGGAGATAACCCAGATAAAAGGGACTTCCGAAACTCATCCTTTACTATCGCCTGAGGATGAATGGTCGGACTTCGAGCTGTGGTTTAAAAATAGAGGGAAAGTTGATGAGGAGGGTCGAAGGATCAGAGATGAAGATGGGAATGTTGTTGAGTTTGACGGAGCGACCACCGGCGCATACGCGCGAGACGCGTTACTGGCGGGAATGGAGTTGGAAGAAGCTGTTGGCACGAATATGTACCAATTTGGATTCATTGGTTCAACGGACGGGCACAATGCCGCAAGTCCCTTTGAGGAGGATGAGTATTTTGGTAAGTTGGGGACCAATGACGGTTCGCCAGAGTTGAGGGGTTCCGTTCCCACGGATGAAAAGCTACCGAGTATTTTTAGCGACACTCTTGACTGGAGCGCCTCTGGATTGGCAGGGGTTTGGGCAGAACAGAACACTCGCGAATCGATCTTTCAGGCGTTAAAACGTAAGGAAATATTTGCCACATCAGGTCCTAGAATTAGAGTTCGTTTTTTTGGTGGATATGATTACCTAGACGACTTGGACAGGGCGCCAGATTCAATAGAGAAGGCCTATTCCAGGGGTGTTCCCATGGGAGGGGAATTAACTGATGAGGGCAACAGGGTGCCGCATTTCTTTCTTTCCGCTTCGAAAGACCCGATGGGGGGTTATTTGCAGAGAGCCCAGATAGTGAAGGGCTGGATCGAGGAGGGTAAGTCTCGTGAGCAGGTTTTTGATGTGGCCTGCTCTGACAACCTTGCCCCCGATGATGTCACTCACCGTTGCCCAGATAACGGTGCCTCGGTAAACCTAGAGGACTGCACTGTCGAAAAAGATTCCGGAGCCTCGGGGCTAAGCACTGTTTGGCAAGACCCAACGTTCCTGCCAAATCAGAGGGCTTTTTATTATGCCCGCGTTCTGGAGAACCCTTCCTGCCGGTGGTCCACATGGGATGCGATAAGGGCGGGAGTGGCGCCGCATCCAGAAACACCTAAAACCATTCAAGAGCGAGCTTGGAGCTCTCCGATTTGGTACAAGCCTAGTTAGAGAAACCAACTATTTTTATCTAGGAGGTGCGCAGCTATTGGGATTGAGAATCCCAATAAATAAGTTTCATGCCTATCTGAGTTGTAATTTGGTTTTGTTCCAGAATTGCACGCGGACAACTTTTAGTGGGCGCGGATCAATCCATGCACAGGATGTCATCTACATCTTTGCCGGCTAAACAGAGGATTAAAGACTAAAAGGTGTTTTATAGGTCAAATTGTTTGTTAAACAATTGGGGGTCAAGGCACGAAGAATCTACTTTATTCCATAGAAAAAGACAAAAGCAGGGTCCTATGTGTTTGTGGTTCAGATGATCTAGATGGATATACTTTTAAACAGAGAAAAGAAGGGCGCTCCCTGATAGGGAGCGCCTTAGTGCTATTACTGAGTCATCGATACACGGATGCCAAATGTCCTCGGCCGCAGTGTCATGTGCGCATTGGAGAAAAACGTTTGCTGCATAACGAAGATGGAGTCGTCGTTATCCAAAATATTTTCACCATATAGCGCTACTGACCACTTGTCGGAGTTTAAGCCAATGCTAAAGTCTAGCTTTGAGTAGGCGTCGGTCATGGTATACCGCGGGTTTGTAGCATTGGGATTGCCAACAACATTCTCGAATCCATTTGGCAATGCGTCAGTGTAGCTGTAGCCCAAACGACCCACTGCCTCTTTACCGCCTTCAAGAGGCATGGTGTACTGAAAATGACCTGAGACCTGAACGTCAGGTGATACCAAGCTGGAGCCGATTTCTGCACCTACCATAATCGCCTCTGCTTCAGACAATTCGGTTATTTTTGCGTCTTGTAAAGCCACATTTAAACCGAACTCAAAGTTGTCATTCGGATTGGCAACTAGCTCTAATTCAATCCCCTCTGACTCTGCTTCACCTGCATTGGTAATGAATGAGGTGGGATCACCGCCACCGCGCTGAGCACTTAACTGGATATCTTCCCAAACTATTTGATAGATTGAGATGTTAGCGCTGAGACCGTCCCATCGTCCTTTCATTCCTACCTCATAGTTCCATAGCTTGTCGGATGATGAAACTTGAGGGATGATGATTGGATCATCTGGATCTAGTCCGCTTGACCCGAACTGCCCATCCAGACCACGCACGAATGCCGATCGGTTAACTTCATTGCTTCTAAAACCCTCAGAGGCGGTCGCATACAAATTAATCTGGTCATTTACTTGCCAAGCCAAGGAAAATTTTAATACGTCGTTGCTGGTCTTGCCGGGCTCATATGTTCCGGCCTGATAGGGCACTGGGTTAAATGAGCTTGCGCCCATGAAAACTACAGGCCCAATAAAACTGCCAAGAACCGATGAGCCTCCAGCTGGGCGAGAGTTTGCATTCTCCATGTCTCCTGTTCGAAAGCCCAGCGTTGCCTTCAGAGAGTCTGTTAACTGATAACCGAGCTCTCCGAAAATTGCGGTTTCCTCGTAGGAGTTCGGCACCGGGCCGCCGTAGATAAAGGCGTTGTCAACCCCCAGTGTCGAGATTGTGTTACCAATCGTACCGCCTCTGGTGTCCGCATATGCTTGGGTGACATAAAAAGCTTCAATTACGTCCGTTTCTCGGTCGAGATAAAATGCTCCCAATACCCAATCGAGTTGAGAATCTGAGTTAGAGACCAAACGCAGTTCTTGCACAAAAGCTTCATCGTCTGGCTCTCTGTGGAGGAGTAGAGGAAACATATTGCCCAGTGCGTTACTCAAGTCCACATCCATGGTTCCATCATTCTCAGAGAAATTTGTAGAGGATGTCAGCTCTGCAAAGCCGAGGTCATAAGCGAGCGTCATATTAAACTTTTGTACCTCGATTTCAGTGGCCTCATTGCCGAGTCCTGATCTGGAATCTTCCCCTAAGGCTGGATTAATTGTCGACCCGTCATCAACCTCGGTTTCTTGCAAAATGTATGAGAAATTGGCATTGAAACGATCATTTACTTCCCCGCCAAGTGATGCGCGAAGTCCAATATTAGAAACTTTGTTGCTTGGATCTGCACCTGTCGAGATATTGGTTACCCAACCGTCATCTTCGGAAGCGTAGGCCACTAGTCGCACAGCGGCATTATCACTGATGGGAATATTCACCATGCCATTATAACGCTGGCGCATTTCACCACTAGTGGAACCAATATCCGTTGCTATTTTATAGGAAAAGCCACTTGGGTCAGGCTTGTTGGAGATGATTCGAACAGCNCCGGCCAGTGTGCCCGCACCAAACAGTGTGCCNTGCGGNCCTTTCAGGACTTCAACTTGTGCCGCATCAAANANNCTAAAATCCATCTTTANGGTGCTTTTGGAGGCAACCATCGGCATCTCATCGAGNTAAACCGCAACTGGGCTGGCCAGTTGATCCTGATTCAANGCGGTGCCAATACCTCGCACTATGAAAGCCCCATTGAGGTTATTCGCAGCCTGACTAAATGTAATGCCTGGGATNGTATCCGCTATTCCNCTNGAGTCAGTTATGCCGCTTATTTCTAAAACATCTTCTCCAAGTACAGATATTGACATCGGTACGTCTTGGAGACGCTCTTCTCGTTTGGTAGCCGTGACGATGATTTCGTCAAGTTCTGTATTAGATTGAGCGAACGCCGAACCCCCAAAAACACTTAGCATTACACTCCCTACCAGCGTGCATTTCAGTACTCTTAACAAATAAATAATCACTGCTTTCCCCTCCAAATTTTGAACTCTTTGTTGTCACTTCAGTATGTTTTTATCTACTTACCAATACTACTAACAATTAACAATCAAAGTATAATTATATGTTATTGATTTATTAAACCTATAACTAACTATAAAACTATTTAAAAATGCATAATAATTATATTTTTGTTTTCGGGCAAACATTGTGAAAGATTAATAAAGTCATAATATTAATCATAAAAACAATAAGTTAAATTGACATAATTCTTAAAACGAGCCGATGGGCAAAGAAACTTTAACTTTTTAAGAATACTGATATGCAATTTACAAATGAATAACAAAACATTATCGTTGCATACGCAATTGCTTGTAGAAACCCTTGGCGTCTCAAGACATACTCATTCTAAAAGAAAGCGCAGGGTTAATGTCGGAGCGAAAGACTCTGGTAATCATATGCGCGGATAAACTCGAGCTCATTCAATATTTAATCACGGGGGGTGTTAAACAAATGAATATTCAATATCCAGCAAAGGTTTTTAATTTTGCATTAGTGGCATTATTGGGTGCAACGTGGTTCATGCTACCAAATGCTTTCGCGCAAAATGCTGAATCTATCGACGAGGTTATTGTGACGGCTACAAAGCGGGAGGAGCGCCTACAGGATGTGCCGATGGCCATATCTGTGCTAGGAGAAGACACCATCGAGATAGCCGGCATTACGGGCGGTCGAGGAATTGCAGATAGCATTCCTGGTATTACGTTTAGTCAGGCGGGGAACAATCTCAACTCAGCCTTTATTATCCGCGGCATCGGCACCGCGCTGAATCAGGACAATCTGGCTAGTCCTGTAGCTATCTATCTAGACGAAATGCCTATGATTAGTTCCAAAAGCACAATGAAAATGGACTTCAGTTTGTTTGATGCCGCGCAGGTAGAGGTGTTGAAAGGACCTCAGGGGACGCTTTTTGGCGCAGGCACGCTGGCTGGGGCAGTTCGAATCATTTCAAATAAACCTGACCCTAGCGGATTTTCTTACAAAATTGCCACGGATATTGGTTCAACCAGCGGCGAGATGCGACAACGCTACAACGGTATGATCAATTTACCCATAAGCGAGAACGCGGCGTTACGATTGGTAGCGTATGCTTCCGAGGATGACGGATACGTCAAGAATCTATCAACTAACGTGGATCCTTCTAACAAAGTGTCTAACATCGGCCTTCGTGCGTCTCTTGGTTGGCAAGTGAATGACCGATTCGACGCAAATTTCTCTTATATAATGCAGAAGACGGAAGTCGATGATGGAGCGACGATCAATCCGTCACTAGGTGAAAATTCAAGAAACGGATTTAGCGACGAAACAACTGAAATTGAAGTGTCAAAATTCAATATGACACTGGCTTATGATTTGGGATTTGCCGAGCTGACCTCCTCAACCAATTTTTCTGAAAGTGATGCCGAGATGGAAGCCGACTTGAGCTTAGCGCTTGGCAATGCATTTCCATTACTCCTCCATAGAGAACCAGATGACGAAACATTCGTGCAAGAACTTCGATTAGTCTCGAAATCAGATTCGAAGATTGATTGGGTGCTCGGCGCCTTTTACCTCGACAGAGAGACTGACGTCGCCCAGGCCTTTTACACCACGCAAGAGTGGGTGGATGGCAGGGGGGGCACAATTGGTGGCACGACCACTTACCTTGGACGTGACAATGCTTTTGTTTATGGTGGTCCAGTTAACAATCAGTATGAGGAAACTGCTTTTTTTGGCGAGCTAGGATATCAGCTGACTGACTCCCTCAAAGCAACGCTTGGCGTCCGAACAGGGGATATGGAAAACAGTAATTCGCGCCCTGGGGGCGGCGCATCTTCACTCGGTGCGTTTCTCTTTCCGGTAATATTCCAGGGAGCCAACTCGTTTACCCCGCCCCCTTATGCGGCGGAAACTTACGAGCCGGGTAAAACAAGCAGCGACGTTGTTAAGTTGTCGCTAGCTTGGCAAGTGAGTGACAGTGTCAATTTGTACGCAACAGCCTCTGAGGGCTTCAGGAGCAATGAAATCAATAGGGCAGCGACACTGCCGGGTCTCGATGGGCGGCTAGGTTCAAGCAGGGTAGATCCTAATGATCCCGTCATAATTCCACTGACTACCTCGTCTGACAAACTTTGGAATTATGAAGTTGGAATGAAAGGACGGTGGGACAGTTTTTCTGCCAATCTGTCAATTTATCAAATTGTTTGGGAAGATATGCAGTTGGTTGCCCAGCGAGCCGGTGATCCAGACAGTTATTTTGCCAATGCGGGTGAAGCGGAATCCGAAGGGATTGAGTTAGAGCTCTTAGCTAATCCTAATGACAATATGGAAATTGGATTAAATTTGGCTTATCAAGACGCAAAGATAACGCAACTGACTGATGAGCAAGCTCGCATAATGGGCGGAGAATTAGGTTCTCAATTAGTATCACCAGACCTGCAGTTGTCGGGACATTTCCAGTATGCGATGCCCCTCGATGGAGGCAATGAAGCGGTTGCTCGACTAGCTTATAGTTACACAGACTCCATGCCCAATGGCTTTCCTAACGTGATAGGAAATCCCAGCGCTGTTAACCCTCGATATACCATGACAGATGCCTATTCAAAGTTAGATTTTAGCTTTGGATTGAATTCAGACAAGTGGTCAGTGGCATTGTATGGTGAAAACATTCTGGACAACGATGACTATATTTTTGTGATGCAGCAAACATTCTTCAACAACGCACACATGACCCTTCGCCCGAGAACGTTTGGTTTGCGTGTAAGCATGACGAATTAATTAGCACGAAGTCGAAAAGCCCCTCGTGGAGGGGCTTTTTTTTGCCTTTTTATTATTTGCGCATAAATTATAGCGTTTCAATTAAAAAGCTTTTATTATCAAAAGCGCACTTTCAATAACCCAATTCATTGTAAAAGGCTTTGCGCTCTTGGATGTTCGCCAATTACGACATTTCGTAGCCCTGATAGAGGCAGGGACGGAACATGCTGCTGCCGAGGAGCAACATATTTCTCAGCCAGGCCTCAGCAGCAGCATCAAAAGGCTTGAGAACGAGTTAAAGGTAACACTCTTTGATCGAGAGGGCAGAGGAATGCGGCCTAATGAGCGGGGGAAGATTTTCCATGGGTACGCTAAACGAATTCTGAGCCAGCTCCGCCTTGCAATCGCGGAGCTTGAGGAGTCAAAATCAAAAGTGGTGATAGCTGTAAGTGACATGATGCCTAGCAACTTCATTGCCATTCTC
>NZXB01000063.1 GCA_002701765.1 Porticoccaceae bacterium | reverse complement strand
TTTGGGACAAAACCCATCCCGGATGCACCCGACTATTCTCTGCGGAGTCACTGGGCTGCATGGCCGGACGAATCCAGCCCAGCTGAAAGGGTTCCTGAGGGGATAGATAAAGTTCCGCAAGAGGATCGTTTAGCGGCAGCATTCTTCCTTCATCCCACCACGTATGGAGGAAAAGAACGTTGGGTGCAGCCGATGGACCATGAAATAACTAACAGAGGCACTGATTTGGGGACAATTTCTCGTCAGGCCTCCGCGTTTAATGGTTGTTGCCGCGTTTATGCGCCCCGATATCGGCAGGCAAATATTATTGGTCACAAAGCGGTATGGGAGCAATTGAGTGATCTAGGGTACTCGGACATCCGTGCGGCGTTCAGGTCTTTTCTCTCTCAGATCGGCCCTGATACGCCGATTATATTGGCCAGTCATAGCCAGGGAACCTTTCATCTCGTCAGGCTCTTAATGGAGGAGGTGGATGGTAAACCCGTAATGGACCGGCTAGTAGCGGCTTACGCTATCGGGCACTCCTTAAGCGACTCCTTATTGGAGGAGGCTTACACCGGGATTGATCTTTGCGAGACTGGCACCCAGACGGGCTGCTTGGTCTCGTGGGATGCGCATGAGCGTGACAAGTTCCCTAGCCCTTGGAGCTACTTCGAGGAAGAGGATTTCTGGAACGGAAAGGNCTACGGAGGTTTCNCGCCNAGCCGNCGTATTTGCNTNAANCCGATAACNTGGCAANCAGATGCNATNCCCAGNGANAAGANCNATCACNTNGGGGCGNTGACNCTANCNANAGGAGGGAAGTTTGATTTGGGCANNGTTAGTGACCCTCTGCCCAGTCTGATCAAGGGCTCGGTTTCTGTTTTCTGTGAGCAAGGGGAGAGAAGCAATTGGCTTATGGTGAACTCCGAAAGAGATCCTGAACTCAAGGCGTCTGGTCTTTGGGCTTTATTTGAGCGAAATCTGCATGGCTATGATTACAGNTTATTCTGGGGAAANATNCGCNAGAATGCAGAGGATCGTNCNNTNGCGTACCTAAATNGGCGGGGTACAGAAAANNATTAGACNGTGGTTATCTCAGGTTCCCAATAAGAATTTCAGTGGGATATGCAGCCTCTCCCGCCATGCTCTAGGTAAATGGCTAGCACCCTCGAACCGATGGGTCACCCAGTCCTCGTTTTCCCTATAGCCTTTCTGGCGCATTAAAGCATCCATCTTCTTTTGGAACGGCTCATACTCCGCATCCAACGATTTCGTTCCATAATCAAAGTACAATCTGTGTGTTCCTGCAACTGGCCAATTATTTTTGTACCAATTAACAACCGCGCCTTCGCCCAAAACCCAGTGGGTGGACAGGCAAGCGGCTGCTCCGAAAACCTCCGGATATTCAGATACCGCATATGCTGAGATCATCCCACCCATACTTGAGCCCATGATGAGAGTGTTGTCGGCATCAGGTTTGGTGAGATATGTTTTGTCGATGAATGGTTTAAGCTCGGACACCAAGAACTTGAGATAGTTGTCTGAGGTTATGGCCTCACGTGTTATGTCTGACTCAGCTCGAAGAAGCCGGCCTATCTCTTCGGTTACCGGTTTCTGGGGCATGTATTCCGTCCTTCTTTTAACCTCGGGAAGGTTCCAGACCGAGACAACAATCGATGGCCTTATCTGTTTTGTCGNAATCAGATGTGTGATGGTCTCATCAACATTCCAGAATACGCCTCCATAAATCGAACCCTTGATTCTTTCCCAGATGCTGGTATACGGTGAGGTTGAACGATCAAACATGAACTGTCCATCGTGCATGTAGATGACCGNGTAAGGGTCGTCCGATTCCTCATAGCCATCGGGAATCCAAACATCGACCGGCCTAGTTTCGACGAGGTTGGATGGAAAGGACGGATAGTGGACAAGGGTGCCNGGCTTTGAGTCGTCAATCACGGCATTATACTCGGCATCTTGTGATGCGAGTCCATNGGTCGGGAGAANGCAAATAGACAATACTAGAGCAAATTCGCCGATGGTTTTGATCATTCAACAGCTGACCTCATATAATCCTGTTGTTTCAAGAGCTTTGGCTACGTCCTGTCAGGTAGATCGGTGACCCAGACTTCTGGTGACGAAATTTGCCTGTCTGCCCAGTAGTTGCGATCTGGGGTTTCTTCCGTCATCCGACCGTCCCAGCCCCCCGCAACATATAATCGCCCTTTAATGACTTTTGAGGCTGGGGAGGACATCGGTTTGGGCGCCTTGCATGTGAGCTCCCATTCCTCGCCCTCGCCAAGACTCACCACGTTGCCGCAGAAGCCTTTTTTTCCGCCCTGAGGTGTGGTGTGTCCAGCAACCATCCAGATCCGGTTGTCGTGGACGAATGTGGCTCCTTCGGAGTGGGAGTGTCCATAGGGCAATGAAGGTCCATCGGCCCAAGTGTCGCTCGCGGGGTCATAAATATCGACGCCATCCTGATCGATCTGCTGAGAGTCATGGTTTAGTTGCCCTGCTACAACATAGATTTTGTCGTTCAGCACTGCCACCGACAGTTGGTTCCTTGCTAGCGGCAAAGGGGCAAGGTTCCTCCAGACGCCATTCCCCGTAGCCCTCCACTCAGCCACGTCAAGAACCCAGTGGTCTGGCGAGTCTGTATCCCGATCCTCCATAAGGCCAGAAATATAGTGCAGGTTGTCACCAAGCCTAGCCAACCCCCCGCCAGCTCTTCGACCCGGCAGCAGCGGCCCGGCTGTNTAGCGGTCTTCCTGNATATCAAAGTGCCAGGTCTCCGCAATAATATGGTCCGGTTTCTTACCAGCGGGCCGATCCATATCCTTCATGCCACCCGCATACCAGAAACCTGTCTCGTCTGGAGCAAGATTAACGTGATTCGTAGCGCTTGGCATGTCCTGTAAGCGTGTCCAGCTGCCGTGAGTGCCTGCCGCTGGATCAAAGACATGCAATTTTTTCCTGGTAATGATCTCGGACTCATATCCGCCATGTACATACAATTTATCGTNTATGGCAATGCTAGCGGGCTCCCATTTTCCACATGGCATATCGGGTAACCGTTCCCATTTAACTTCATAAACAGGCTCACTCATTAACCTTCCTCCTTTGGAAATTGTCGATCCATTGCCGCAAGCATGTCCTCGCAGCGTTTTTCTAACATCTTTCTGGTGTGCGTTCCATCGCAGAAGATGTAAAACTCTTGGTTCTTGATCGCGTTGAGAACTTGCTGCCCCACCGTATCTGCCGGGACAGCCATGTCCTCGATCATCTCTCTTACCTGGTCATTAACTTTCTCTTTCAACGCATCGATGATCGGAGTATCAGCAACGTGCGGGCACAGCACCGATACGGACACCTCGGTGTCGGTTAAATCGTTTCTTAGGAATTCCGAGAGCCCTACCAGAGCAAACTTGCTTGCCCCATAGCAGGACTGGTTCCCATGCCCGTGGATTCCACTAAAGGAGGATGTGTTTACAATATGACCCTCCTCACCGCTCTCTAGCATGCGGGGTAGGAAGACTTTGATACCATTAATGGGCCCCCAGAGGTTAACTTCTTGGACCCGTCTCCAGCGGTCGTCAGGCGTCTCAAGCACCTTCGCTCCACCCCCTATTCCGGCATTGTTACAAAGAACTTGCACAGTGCCGAACCGTCTTTCAATCATCTCGGCCACTTCCTGGAGCGCGGATCTGCTGCAGACGTCAACATTCACCGCCATGATGTTATTTGAGATAGCCTTTAATTCAGCTTCTGCGCGATCAAGTCGGTCGTCCTGAACGTCCCCTATCACTACATTCATGCCTTCCTTTACTAGCGTTTTTGCTATTCCTAAACCTATTCCGCTTGCTCCCCCGGTAATGAAAGCTGTTTTGTTGATAAATTCTTTCATTATTTCTCCAACACNTTNTTNCNGTNNATCANTTCGAAGTCTATTTCGACACCCAATCCTGGNGCTTGTGGCGCGTGTACCATCCCGTTTCCATCGACCTCNATGTCATTGATAAGACCATGCTTCTGCGCAGCATCNGGCANNAGCACTTCAAAATACTCACAATTACGTATGGCCATAATGAGATGAAGGTTGGCGACATTCGTCAGAGAATTCCCCCCATGATGCACCTCATAATTCATCTGGAATGTCTCTGCCGTATGCGCAGTTTTCAGGCAGGAGGTAAGACCGCCCTTGATTACTGGATCGCCTCGCAGATAGTCGGTCGCCTGCTGCATAATCCAGGGCGCATAGGCCTTTGGTCCCGTGGCAGGAAGCTCCGTTGCAGCTAAGGGTATTTTTAGCACCTGCTTTAGTTTCACGTAGCCATAGATATCGTCATANGGCAATGGGTCTTCGTACCAATAAAAATCAAGTTCCTCCGCTGCGCGTCCGACTCGAAGGGCGTCCGGGTAGCTGTAGGCCCAGCATGCATCAAGCATCAGTCGGTAGTCATCACCCACTGCCTTTCGCACCATCTCACAAATCTTAATATCTAGCAGCGGCTCAGCGGGCGGATGAATTTTGTATGCAGACCAACCCAGTTCCTTGTATTTCAAAGCCTCCTCCACGTAGTGCTGAGGAGTCTCTAGGATCGCGGAACTTGCATAGGCGGGCACTGAGTCCCTGTAAGAACCCATAAGCTTGTGGATTGGAATGCCCGCAGCCTTTCCTCCTATATCCCAGAGTGCTATGTCAATTGCGCCAATTATCCGCATAGCATTCCATCCGATTGCCCAGGTTGATAGGTTCTGCCAAATTCGTTCACGGTGGAGTACATCTTGTCCAACGAGCAGAGGCTTGTATCTTTCTATGATCTGGTTGACATCATTCCCAATTGAGCCAAGCGAAGAGCCCAGGAATGCATGGCCCTCTGAGCCGTCCTCAGCAACAATTGTGACCAGCGCCAGATGAGCGTTATGTGAGCCCGAGCTTTTGAAATGCTTTGTATAACTGGTGGCAGGGATATTTTTCCACTCCCAAACAGTGACCTTAACATTGGAAATTTTCACTCTTGTTTCTCCTGATCTTTCGAGACCCTCACCCCNCTAACAGGCTGCGCTCCAGGNTAGAAGAAACCCTCCAAAGTGTCGTCATCAATTTCGCCTTCAAAGTCAACCTCGTAATCCCANCCNCCNTTGTCAATNGCGAAACTAAACTTCAGTTCGGGGTGGTTNTANGAGCTAGATGCGAGCTTACTTGGGTCTGGAATGTCCTCGGTGGCATAGCTGCCCATGTCTGTAAACTCTATGATTGCTTGAGAGAAATTGAGCAGCTGGGTGCCCCAGGCGGACTGGAGTTCCCAGCTCCCCTCTGCGGGCCCTTTTAGCTTTNCTTTTGNAGTTTTTTCCGGNGNAGAGTCGATCTTNNTGCTAATTGCAAAGGTTCGCTGCGCTAGGTCAGAGATTTTGTTATCGTTCTCGCCGCCAACGGCGGATAGCAGACGATCATTGAAAACGCCTACCCATTTTNCAGGCAGCGACTTCGCACCATCCTTTANGCCTANGATNGAACCNACCGTTGCGCCGGTGCAGTCTGTGTCCCAGCCACCCCTCACTGTATAAACGATACCCTTCTCGAAATCTTTCTCACCATAATAAAGACCCATAACAATTAATGCGGCGTTGTTGATCGTATGCACCCCATGATAGTGCCCATAGTGCTCGTTGATTTTGACCCAGACATTTTCCCAGTTCTTCTCATGTTGGCACCAAGAAAATGTATTTCGCACACACTCAGCAAGGCGACTCTGAGCGGGTATTTCCCCAAGTCCAGCGGTTATAATGTCCTCGGATTTGGAGTAAACAAAGGCGGCTGCAATCATCGCGGCGACGAACATTTCACCATAAATACCGTTCTTCTCGTGCGAGATGGANGCATCTCGAAATGCTAACTCTGCGGCTAGCTGAGGTTTCCCAGCTGCTACATAGCCAAAGATATCGGCACGGATTTGAGCACCTATCCACTCACGATAGGGATTGCGGTAGCTTGCTGATTCGGGGGGCCAGATGCTCATAACGAAATTTCGATATGCCGCTTTCTCTGCCGTATAAACCGCCCCATAAGACATATTGGCGATCCATATGCTGGCCATGCTTCTCGGCGTCAATTTAGGNCCATAGCGTTCCAGTGCCATTAGCCCGAGTATCGGGTAATCCATATCATCGTCCCGGTCCATGTACCTGATATTGCCGCGGGTTGATGGCTTGTGAACGCCTGACATATAGGTATCTGAAAATGGAAGATAGTTGTCGAGCTGCAGCGAGTTGGTCTCGCGGAGGAAAGTGTCAATTCGGTGCTTGGGCCACCCCTCAACTGGTTTTCCAAGTGCGCATCCGGCGGCCCGGCCAAGCCACCCGCCATAGATTCTGTTATAGATCTCATCATCGTCGCTGGTTACGCCCAATTCTCGCGGTGCATCGGGACGTTCTGCTTGAATTGCCTCCAAAGTCGACGGTTCGGTGTAGGGGAAAGAGGGTTCTATCGGCAGATTCACTAACTCTTCATAGAGGCCCTTAAAATCTGTAGTTGAGGCATTCCTTTCGAGCGCAGCAGCGATACGAGAGGCAATTTCTTCGGTCCTGCAGCCCTCCTCGTTACGTTGTTTCAATTCAAGTTTTATAAGCTTTTGTTCTAGCGAACGCATAGCAATGTCCTCAAAATATTTTAAAACAAGACAAGGCTACCAGTGTGGGGAATCGGTCACAAGCCAACCGATCGATCCTGAGAGAGTTTGTCACCCATAAAAGAAAGCGGCCTATACACGCGTTTTATTTGCATCGCTCGAACAGGATTTACTCACTTGTTAGTCTTGCTTTGAGATTTTCGACACGTCTTTTCGAAAATCATTCAGATCTTATTTTTGGGTGAATACTTGGCTAAAAGTGCTTGATAGCGGTTGAATAATCGTAGACAGTGGGAGCTTTTTAGGGAGGGAGTACATTGTTCTCAATCGATATGAGCACTATTGAGCAGGTTGGCGAATTTGGCTCAAAAGCCTGGTGCGAAGCCTGTGCCGACTTCGGCGTGGCGATACTTAGAGCTTCAGACCTGCCGAACGATTTGTCTTGGGGTTTTAGTGAAATCTATACCTCGCCGCCGGCTAGGCTAGTCAGCGATGATTGGCCCGTGTCTGGATATCACTTCATGATACATGAGGGGCAAGTATCAGGCGGAGGCAGTGTTACAGACGCTTGTCTCGCGCTGCCCGGCTTTCATGTCAGGATGCGCTGGGCCTACATTTGTAACCAGTCGAGCACGAAATACGGGTTTGAAGGCCAGCGGCAGCGCAGTTCAGAGGAGAATGTGCTTAAGGAAGAAATGGCCAGTTATCTTGGCTTTGAGCCCAATCTTGGGGCAATAGATAACCCCGTTTGGCCAAAACCTATAATCGCCGCTTTAAGTGTTGGTGTCGAAGAGGGCGCGGGCTTGCACAACATCGCGGCAAGCCTCCAAATGCCGTCACCGGAGTTTTCCAGTCTCCCAGTTACGGAAATGGGAGTGCCACAATTTTCATTGATGAGCGATACTCAGAAAGAGTTTTTCTTGGCTTTATGCGATATTTCTAAAAAATGAGTTAGGTGATGGTGAGAGTGTATAATGGGTGAATATTTAAAAAAGGTATCATCCACTAATAAGTGATATTGCACAGGGAATGAAGAATGGCAGACCTTGACTCGAGGCTCTATTCATTTGCAGAGCATCTCTGTTCGCCGAGGTTTGGAAAGCCTTTGGGACGGGTTGACCTAAAGTTCGTAAAAAACATGTTTAGCGGCATTTGGCAAACGCGATCTGTGAATTTAACAGACATNGCTAGATCGCTTAATGAAAATATCCGNCTTCATGCAACTCACAAGCGCTTGTCCCGCAACCTCGATAATATCGAACTTCAAGAACGACTATCAACCGGCCTACTTAAAATGGTTGCTGAACATGTAAGGCCAGATACAAGGTTGATAGTGCATATTTACGAAATAACGAAGAAGTATGCTTCCAAGATCGAATTCTTGGCAGAAAAAGAGACCGATGCAAAGGCAGGGTTCAAGGTTTGCGAGATTCTAGCAAGTCAAGTTAACTCAGAGGCTTATATGCCCATGCTTGCTCACGTTTGGTCCGATCAGACCCCCGGTTATTTAAGCGATGAGAAGGAAATTNAAAAGGCAGTTCAAACAGTTCTTCAAGCAACCGAGGACAGAGGTATATTCTATTTTGATGATCGAAGCCTAAGGGGTAATTTAATTCGGCATTTAATGAGTGATTCACACGCTGATTTTGTTGCCATGGTNAACGACGTTGACTTGATTGTTGAATGCAGAGGCGCTAATGCAACATTGAAATCGCTTTGCGAGGATGTGGAGACACCCTACGGTAAAATGATGTTCAAGCTAGTTCCAGAAGGGTTGTTGGGCTCCGCGTCTCAACTTGATATGGACCTTTTTATTCACGTGGGCTCGCTTCCTATTAAATTGCTCGAGAATCCCAGAAGGCTGAGCTTAATCGCGTTAAAATCGAAAAACCGCATGGTGGGTGAGCATTTAACGCCCATCATTACCTCAAAGACCAGACTGCGATCAAGAAAGGCTCTGATGGGATTNGTTGAATCATTTCTCTCGATGCATGATGTAGTTGGTTTGCATGGCGAACTCCGTGATAAATTCAATCCGGCTGGTTTTCGAGTCNTGACCTACAACCGCCTTCAGCTGTTATTGACGTTACTCCAAGCAGTAATATGTGCGGAATCATCTGCACCGGGAAACGTCGCTGTGAGCGATCAACAGTACTCGAGGCAACCACATGATGGGGACATGAGTCGAACCTATTACCGACCNGAAGACGGATTGGAAGTTTAACTTTGGCAATTAAAAAGATGCAGTGAATTCTCTATGCCATCAGGATTCAGTGAGCTGAGAAAAAGGATCTTGGTTCTACTAATATTGATCACGATGGATTATAGAGGGCTAGTTTTTAACCAGCATATTCTGGGATTGTTCGATGACTGATCTCGACTTTGAAAAGATTGAGTCCGATTACAACCGTGATGGTTTTGTCATACTTCCTGCTTATTTGAATAGTGCAGAGCTTAGTGTTTTGAAAGACCGGGCAGTTCCTTTGGCTCGCAGGCTGCTGGATCGTGGGGATGGCGAGGGTAGATTTCGCAACTTGCTAAAGTCTTTGCAGGCACACGATGACTGGTTTGACATGCAGCTGAGGGAGGGGCGTCATGTGCCGTTGATAAATCGCCTACTGGACGGCGATGCTGTAGGNGTATCGGCCGCTTGGTTCGATCGTCCTAAGGNTGAAAGGATGGGNATCGANCCCCACGTGGATGCNNTGGGTAAGCGCTATTTGGAAAACGCAGGCGCCACTATCTGGTTTGCCTTGGATCCCGTGGATGTTGGCAATGGCTGCGTTCACTATCTGAAAGGCTCACATAAGAATANCTATNCCGGCGAGACCTGGGTGACTGGCGTGAATAAAGAAGCTGAAAGCGCCTTCGCTGCGCAGTTAAATCCGGGTGATGCTGTGGTTCACAGTGCGCATACCGTGCACTGGTCTGGCGGAAATGCAACAGGCCTGCCAAGACGAGCTATTTCTTATTTTTATCTCGGGCGATCAGCCTATTATTCATATCAAAAGAGAAGGAAGAAAAAATGACAGATTTTGACGAGGCAACNCTCAGGGCAGCGCTTGTAANAGCATATAATCAAGTAGAGGACAAGGGNCTNATGAACCAATCATCCGGCAACTTAAGNTGCAGGGTTCNAGGAGGAATGCTTATATCCTGNACNGGGGCGTCAGCTGCAAACTTGACCGAAGAGCGAATCGTGATGGTTGCTGATGATGGAAGTTATACTGGGAAATTGAAGCCTTCATCCGAATGGCGGATGCATTTAGAGATCTATCGCCGTCAAGATAAAGCAAATGCTGTCGTNCATACTCACTCAGACTACTGTGTCGCAGTGGCTTGCAACAATCTGCCGCTGCCNGGGTTTCACTATATGGTGGGTCTATTCGGTAATAGCAGTGTTCCTTGTGTTCCCTATTCGGTTTTTGGCTCGCAAGAGCTTGCGAACGATGCGGCAGAGGGTTTAACTGATCAGGCGGCTTGTCTCCTTGGGAGTCATGGCATGATTTGCCGCGGCGGTGATTTAGATATCGCAGTTGGACATGCGGAGCGATTGGAGATCATCTGCAAGCACTACGTGCTTGCAAAATCACTNGGNGANCCCGATCTATTAACTGATGAGCAGTGGGACGAGTTTTTTGGGCGGGCAAGGAAGGTTGCTTACTCCGATTTCATATGAGTTAGACGCCTAAATGCAGGTNGTCCTGCNGCCAGCTGCGATCAGTTCCAACCGGATCGNTAAAAATGGTCAGAGCATTACCGGTATTGGTTTGAAACCGTTCCCCAAATAGCTCATGATGCANANAAGACTAAAGTCCCNGTAANGATGCTGCAGAGAGCAGAAAGATAGGATTGGACCGCAGCAAGATCCATCAATGCCCGCGATAGGTGTGTGCCTTGCGGNCATGCTTTACAATTAAAATAGATAGCGGATCCGATCATCGAGGAAACTACTGCAGCGAACTAATAACCTTAGGACTCGAAGTTTTGTGTAACTTTATGTGTTTTGGAGAAATGCGCCGTGAATTTTGATTGGCAAGCAAACTGGATGACCGAAGAACACCTCATGTTCAAGGAATCNATGCGTAAGTTCATGGAGGCAGAGATCGCCCCAAATACCGATCTTTGGGCAGAGCAAGGTATCGTCGATAGAGAATTCTGGCTCAAGGCCGGCTCAGCAGGCTTGCTCGGAGCTTCCGCCCCTACTGAATTTGGNGGAGNAGGCGTNGATCAAAGTTTTGATGCGCTGACTATCTACGANCAGGCACGTGTNGGNGATGCAGGCTGGGGATTTGGTGTTCATAATATCTGNATGCATTACATCTTGGGGTATGGAAATGACGAACAGAGATCTCGCTGGCTTCCGGGCCTGATTGNGGGTGAAATAATACCAGCCATTGCAATGACTGAGCCCGGCACCGGATCGGATCTNCAGGCAGTTAAAACNACAGCCACTGCAGATGGCGATGACTANGTTCTNAATGGCTCAAAAATTTTCATCACCAATGGCCAGCAGGCTGATATTGTCATCGTCGTAGCNAAGACGGACAAGCAAGCGGGTGCCNGCGGGGTGTCACTAATTGTTTTGGAGGCTTCTGANGTAACCGGTTTTCAACGGGGTCGTAACCTCAAGAAACTTGGCATGAANGGTCAAGACACCTCTGAGTTGTTTTTTGAAGATGTCAGAGTTCCACGAACTAATCTCNTGGGGCAAAANGAGGGAAGAGGTTTTTTTCAACTAATGAGTCAGTTAGGCTGGGAGCGCCTTGTAATTGGGATTGGAGCTATTGGAGCAATGGATGGGATGATGAGCGAGACTATCCGTTATGTGAAGGAACGGAAAGCATTTGGCCAGCGGTTGATGGACTTTCAGAATACGCGATTCAAGCTGGCTGAAGCGAAGAGCAAACTAGAGGTNACTCGTTCTTTTATTAATGAGTGTATATGCAAGGTTATTGGCGCTAATTTGGAGTCGGTAGATGGCGCAATGGCCAAGTGGTGGGGTTCACAAATGCAGTGCGAGGTGGCCGANGAGTGNCTNCAACTTTTTGGTGGTTACGGTTACATGATGGAGTATCCTATTGCGAAGGCCTATGCTGACGCGCGGGTTCAGAAAATCTATGGTGGNAGCAATGAAATTCAGAAGGAGTTGATTGCTCGCTCTCTTGATGGTTAATTGATAGCCATAAAAACGCAGGACTGCTNTATGCATCTTGTATCTGTTCTAAATGCTAAGTATCAGTTTGCTTCATTTTGCCAATTTATGGCATGCATAACGGTGATGATTTTTGCCAGTGGAAGCTTCGCTATTGAAAAAGCCGACATCATATTCACTTCAAACAAAACCATCACAATGGTCGGCGAAAAAATTGCCAGACCTTTATCGATCGCGGTGAATGGGGAACGAATNGTATGGATTGGCAGTCCTGAGCAAGGAAAAAACATCCTTGGGCGGCATATCANACTCGNAGATAAAGCTATTNTGCCAGGTTTTATAGACGCGCATGGCCATGCCTCTTACTTGGCCTTNACTTCGCAATTTGTAAACNTTGCTTCTCCGCCAGTAGGNGCGGTCGAAGGAATTAAGGATCTAAAAGCGGTCCTTAAAAAANCATTGGCGGATAAAAAATTACAACCGGGGGAGTGGCTAATCGGCTTCGGTTATGATGATTCCTTACTTAAGGAACAAAGGCATCCCACTAGGGATGATTTGGATGAAATCAGCCGAGAGATTCCGGTNTATTTGATCCACGTTTCCGGCCATCTTGGCGTGGCCAACTCCAAGGCACTTTCAATTACAAAGATAAGTGCTGCTTCACCTAATCCTCCCGGAGGGAAAATTCGGAGGTACTTGTCTTCTTCTGAGCCAAATGGTGTGGTGGAAGAAACAGCTGNCTATCCCCTGCAAAAGATGGCAATGGCTTCTGTGAAAAACCCCATTGATGGCTATGAGAAGGCGATTCAGGTATATGCGAGACATGGTATTACGACTGCTCAAGATGGCGCCGCAAGCGGGCCATCTCTAGCTCTTCTCAAGATGGCCGCTAAAAAGGGGCACCTTAAAATTGATATTATTGCCTATGTAGTAGGTCAGGACATCCCTATATCTCAAATAAGACCGCTTAATTTTGGACAATACGAAAACCGAGTTAAACTGGGAGGTATCAAGCTAATTCTAGACGGATCACCCCAAGGCAAAACTGCTTACCTTTCGGAACCCTATCTCAAACCTCCTTCTGGAGAGGCGCAGAGTTATCGGGGCTATCCAATCATCTCGCAGACTGCAGTTAACGANAGGATCCNNGCATTTTCAGAAGCAAAAATACCGATTTTGGCGCATGCCAATGGCGATGCGGCGGCAGACATGTTGATTGANGGAATAAAAAAAGCGAATATAAAAACNGATCATAGGACGGTAATGATTCATGCTCAAACATTACGNGAGGACCAACTCGATGAAATGAAATTTTTGAACATAATACCCTCTTTCTTTTCGGCGCATACATTTTATTGGGGGGACTGGCATCGAGATTCGGTTCTTGGCCCAATCAGGGCGAACCGCATCAGTCCAACCAATTCAACCGTGCGAAGAAATATGCCTTTCACTGTCCATAATGATNCTCCAATAGTACCTCCCAATATGGTGAGGTTGNTGTGGGCAACCACCANTCGGCTAACACGATCGGGGAAAATACTTGGANAAGNNCAGAGAATATCTATATATGAAACACTCGAGGCGATAACAATCAACGCCGCTTATCAGCATTTTGAAGAGGGCGATAANGGAAGTATAGAGGTAGGAAAATTGGCCGATTTTGTAATTGTCTCTGAGGATCCTCTTCGAATGACGAAAAAATCATTGATGANTCTTANGATTATAGCGACTTATTCACGCGGACAAGAAATATTCAGACTTGGCGANGAATCGCTATTCTAGCGGGCACNAAAGTATNATNGCTTTCNCAANCNACNCTAACCTTNCNCAACTTTNTCTTGGTGCAGATAGATCCTATGTGCGANGGGATATTATGATCTGTTATGCTACTAGCCATTNNAACTATGGTGAGTTGAAAATGAANGNCNTNCTGAAAAATAGTGTNTTGCTTCTCACAGTATGNATGCTGGCTTCATTANTTTTNATCTGTCAGACNACTTTTAGTAATCTGATTTGGTTGTATCACAAAGGNATGCCCGTTAGNGCTGNGNTAGCCNTGANGACGATTCTTTCGGATNTGATCGGTATGAATACACGAGGAGAATTTCCCATTNTCGTTATTATATCCGCGGTCCTTCTTATTGCTTTCTTCGCAGCTCGAATAGTGCTGATCTGGATTCAGATTGANCAAAAGTACCTTTATGCGCTAGCTGGGGCGGTGTCGATACTTGTACTTTTGGTTTCGATACCAAACTTCTTCTACGGTTTAGAACTCATTGCAGGGGCGCGAACTTATCTGGGTAAGTTTATCCTCACATGTAGTGGGTACCTATCGGGGTATGTTTTTGGCATAAATTTATGCAGGAGTGAGTCATGAAACACGCTTATTGTCTTTTTTTTATGATTTTATTAGTCTCGAATGCAATAGCGTCCCCAAGTGAAGATTATCGATTCGAAACCATTGCCAGCGATCTTGAACATCCATGGAGTTTAGCTGCTATTTCCGATAGTGAATACTTAGTTACAGAGCGAGTGGGAAGACTACGACGGATAATTGATGGGCAGCTAGATTCGAAATCTNTAGATGGAGTTCCTAAGGTTTTGTTTAAAACCCAAGGCGGCCTCTCGGATGTTATATTGCATCCAAATTTTGCTGAAAACAGGTATATTTATTTGTCATTCTCCGAGACAAAGTTGGGAACCCCAAGTCTTAATACTCTTAAAATTATTCGGGGTAGNTACGAAGATGGCTCCCTACATGACATNATAACTATTTTTTCCGCTAAACCCTTCAGGAAAGCGGCCGCGCATTATGGTGCTAGGATGCTTTTCTTAAATGATGGGACGTTATTGATCACATCAGGCGATGCATTTAATCCAAGNGAAAAAGCCCAAACCTTGGATAACCATTTCGGTAAAGTCATCCGTGTTAATGATGATGGTTCTGTACCTGATACCAATCCGTTCCTTGGACAGAAAGATGCTCTTCCCGAAATATGGTCTTATGGCCACAGAAATATGCAGGGACTCGCATTAGGCAAGGGGGGAAAAATAATTTTCGAACACGAACATGGTCCCAAGGGAGGAGATGAACTGAACATACTTAAATCCGGGCTTAATTATGGTTGGCCCGCTATTACTTATGGAATAGATTATAGCGGCGCCATGATATCGCCTTTCACCGAAAGAGCGGGGATGGAACAGCCCATTAAATACTGGGTCCCGTCTATAGCGCCCTCGAGCATGGTATTTTACGATAAGGACATGTTTCCTGCATGGAAAGGTAATCTATTTTTGTCAGCTTTGGTTCCCGGAGATGTAAGGAGATTATCGATAAGTGACGGGAAGGTTATTGGAGAGGAGATTGTTTTCGAGGACCTGGGCAGGGTGAGGCACATCACCGTCGCTCTTGATGGCAGTTTGCTTTTGGCCACTGATGGTCCAAAGGGACAGATCATACGTGTCTCGGCACGTGATGCTCCCGGCAAAAATTTGGGTAGCGGGGAGTGATGGATAAATCTTAAACACATGTTTACAAGTTTAGGTTTTTAATTCGAATAGTATACGCCTTAGCACCGACGCTCTTTTATTGCTGCGACGACAAAAATCCATTACGCGTACTAATTTCTCTAGCAACAGTTCTCCGTAAAAAGAGTTACTAGATTATCACAAGAACAATTTCATGAACTAATCGTTATTACTAAGCGTAATATGACGGATGTGTTAACCGCATAAAGCAATAATCATAGTGTGATTCGAGTGCAGTAAGATGTTTAAAAGAGCTAACTTTTAACGCCAAAAGAATAGATTTTGCGGCGGAGGGTTTGGGTTTCTATATAAGCTTTCTGGGAATAGACCATGAGTAGTAGAAAATCATTAATGGGGATTTTTTTGTGTCTGATCACGGCCTGCGTCGTGATGGAGGCGCTCAGTCACGATAGCGCCATGGTGCAGGGCTTTCCTGTAATTGTATTGTGTTGTTTTACTGCTTTTGCAATTCAGTGGTTAATGTTTATCCCAGCTTATATTTTTAAAACAGAGCACTATTACGATCTTGTGGGATCTGTGACCCACATAACTGTAATGTTAGTTGCCTTAGTTTCTGTGCCAACCGTCACCCTGAGGGATCTTCTGTTAGTTTTTTTGGTATTGGTTTGGGCATCTAGATTGGGTTCTTTTTTGTTTTTTCGGGTAAAAGAAACGGGAAGCGATGACAGGTTCACGCGGATCAAATCGCGATTTTGGTGGTTCTTGATGACTTGGACGCTGCAAGGTTTGTGGGTGTTTCTTACGCTTGCTATGGCGTTGGCGGCTTTAACGTCAAACTATAAAGCTGACTTAAGCTATTATGCTTTGTTAGGGTTCGGAATCTGGGCCTTTGGATTTGCTTTCGAAGTCATTGCTGATCATCAAAAAACAAAATTTCGAAGGGACCCAAACAAAAAAGCGGAGTTCATCACGCACGGTTTATGGTCTTGGTCTCGGCACCCCAATTATTTTGGAGAGATGCTACTATGGTGCGGAGTTGCAGTGGTCTCGGCGCCTGTTCTAATTGGATGGCAGTGGGTTGGCTTGATCTCACCGATTTTTGTCGTTCTGTTGTTATTGAAAGTTAGTGGTGTGGAATTACTTGAAGCCCGTGGAAGGAAAAAATGGGGTCAAAGCCCTGCCTATCTGCGCTATCTTGAGCAGACGTCCAAACTCATCCCACTCCCTCCTAAACCATAAAATCAATGTTTTGCTTCATAGTTTTTTATAAGGGTTATTAATTTATGTTGCGCACCAAATGCAACAGCTACTGATGCTCCAAATCCATAAAACTAGACACGCTTAAAGTAGTGAATTGCTTAAACGACTGCGGCTTAATTTTCTGAGATCGGGCTGTCACGCACTTTAAGCAGCGTGTCTGCGATTGAGTCAAAAACTTTGCAGATATGCTCTTTTAGGGAGTCTGCACCAGCGACAGCAAGTTGGCAGTGACTCGGGCTAGGCGCTAACTGCTGAGCAAGCGGCAGCTCAAAATCTTTAAATCATCGACAGCCTATGGCCCGAAAAAAATCGCACCACAGCAGGCTCGCCGACTGCTGATTGCTGAGTTAGGTCTGCTATACGCACACGTATCATGTGCATTGAATTTTGTAACATAAATTCTGCACCCTTGCGGTCTGACTTTTTTAATTTGAGCAATTTGTCGTTGCTTGGTTGTATAAGTAGCGCCGGTTTCATGAGAAACACGCTAACTATTTAGTAAAAAATTACAAGAACCAAG
>NZXB01000062.1 GCA_002701765.1 Porticoccaceae bacterium | reverse complement strand
TCAATTTACCTCGTGAAAGACATTGGGATTGATGGTTCGGTTTTGCCAAAAGTATTCTCTGTTTTCTTTGCTTGTTCGGTAATCGGAAAGTTCGGTTTTGGTTTGCTAAGTGACTATGTGAATAAAGAGATATCCATGATTTGTTCTATTTGCCTGCTGACGATAGGATTGATCATTGTTCGTTTAGCTACATCGGATAGTATTAATTACTTGTTTGCATACGCTGTTATTGCAGGCATTGGTTTTAGTGGAACATTTACTACAATCCAACTATTGGTGGCTAAACACTTTGCCGGTGGCTCGTATGGCAAAATACTTGCTTCCATAGTGATGATTGATTCACTAGCTGGGGGTGTCGGAACTCGTGTGGTGGGTAAGATGCGCGATGCATCGGGAAGCTACGATGCCGGATGGGAACTGCTTATAACATTATGTGTGATAGCAATATTTTGTACTGTTATAATAAGGTTGTTGGGTCGCTCTGCCGACACGACTCAGACTTGAGATATCATAGACTAGTAATTCTTTTTCAGTAAACTCATTCATAGGAGGTATAAAATGATCCTTGTAACAGGCATAACCGGGAGAGTTGGCTCAAGTGCCTCTCGATATCTTCTGGATAATGGGTTTTCCGTTAGGGGGCTGACTAGAGATGACCAGAAAGCAAGGGAATCCGCAGATCTCGGCGCGGAAATAGTTGTTGGGGATGTTAGCGAAGTCACCACAGTGAAGAATGCGCTAAAGGATATTTCTACTGTAATATTGGTGACTGGAAATGGAGCACATCAATTTGAGGCGGAATGCCTTGTGGCACGTGAAAGTGTTGCAAGTGGGGTTGAACATATCGTTAAAATATCGTCAATGGAGGCGGGGCCAGATGCTACTGCACCGATTCCGGCGTCCCATTACAAGATAGAACGATTCATTCAGGATACGAGACTGAAGTATACTTTTCTCCGGCCCAACTTCTTTATGCAAAACTTGATGCTATTTGCGCATTCAATAAAGACCTTAAATCAGTTTTCGCTCCCTTTGGGGAAGGCAAAAACAGGTATTATTGATGCTGATGATGTTGGGGAGATAACGGCTCGAGTTGCTATGAAGACTCCAGCAAATTCATCTATTCTTGGGCTGAGTGGTGAAAAGCTTATTGACTTTCACGATGTTGCGCGGCAAATATCTCAAGTTCTGGGCAGAGAGATTACCTATCATGAACAGTCGCATGAAGACTTTCACGCCCACCTCTCAAAAGTTATCCCTAGCCCCTGGCATGTAGATGCCGTATCGAGATTATTTGTTGAAATAGCCGATGGAGCTTTAGAATCATTGTCGACAGACGCACGGAATATTCTAGGGAGAAAGCCCAATGATGTTGCTGCCTTCATGGAAAAAAACAAGTTCGTCTTTGCCTGAATTTGATCCATGAAGCGGAGAACGATCATCAAGGCTCCAGCGCTGATTGGGCTAGCAACCGAATCCTCAATAGGAAGCACTAACAATCTGAGGCCATGCAACTTTGTTCTTGTTCATGGTACTTGGCACGGAGGTTGGGTATGGAAAGATGTGGCTAGGATTCTCAGGGCGCGTGGCCATCGGGTATTGACTCCGACATGCACTGGATGTGGAGACCGCGTGCATCTGAGTAGCCCGAGTGTTGGGCTTGAGACTCACATTACCGACATCGAAAATAGTATCTATTGGGAAGAGATGGACAGATTTGTACTTGTAGGACACTCTTTTTCAGGTGTCACCATTACAGGTGTTGCAGACAGGATGCGCGAACGAGTAGAGAGAGTTATTTTCTTCGATGCTCTGGTACCTCGTCAAGGCCGAATGGCAGGGGTCGTTCGCGACATCGAGACGGGCGATTTTCCAGACTGGTGGAAAGCTCGGCAAAAGCATTTTATAGACGGATATCGGATGGTTTTGTGGAACGACTATCCGGTTGATATGCTTGTGCCGCCCACTAGCGAGAGGCTTGTGGCCAGATTGAAGCGACTAATTACAACCCACCCGGCTGCTCAATGGACAGATGAATTGGTTTTGAAAAACGGTGGATGGGAAGGCTTGCCAAGATCTTATGTTCACTGCACTGGTCAGAAATATCTGTTGACAAGTGAGAGGATGATTGGACCGGCCAGAGAGCCTGGTTGGGATTTCGTTGAGCTCAATATCCCTCGCGATGGCATGTTGACTCACCCCGGGGTTGTAGCGAATTATCTAATATCTGTATCTGGCTAGTCAGAGATCCAGCTGCACTGGGGTTGTTACCTGCAAAGTTTCGCTGCCCAATTCACGGCCATCCACTATAAATCATTTAAATATTGCATAGTCTACTCTTATGGCGTTTTGGATCGGAAGTAAGTTACTTGGTAAATGATCGAAGGCAACTAAACATTCGTCAAAATCAAAATATGCCACAATTATTTGTAGACGCTTTCCATTAATTTTTTTTGGATCCATATTGCACAATTAGCCAGCTCAGAGTGGTAAAAACTGTTGCCGCTGCACTCAGCAGCGCAACATATTGGTAGCCATTTGTGTAGATATTTCCGCTTATGATGGAAAATACGCCCCCGGCCACTAGGCCGCAGGAGCTAGAAATGCCTGATGCGGTGCCGCTGATTTCGGGAAAGAGGTCAACAGCACCGAACATTGCCATAGGAATTAACATGCCTGAAAAAAACATGAGACCTGCAAGCGGTAATAGAACGGTCAAGAGGTTCACGTCGAATATTTGAAGACTTAAGACACCTGACCAGGCTATACCGAGTGATGCTAAAACGCAGAACCTGGTCACTTTTTGTCTGCCGAATTTTTTTGCCAAAAGGTTTACGCGGGTTGAACCGAGAACATAAAATATTGCTAGTGATCCCCAAATCATTCCAAATCCGAATGCTCCAATACCAAAGTAGTCTGAAAAAATGGCAGCCCCAATCCCCAAAAATGAAAAGAAGGTGCCCTGCGTAAAACCAAAAATACCGGTATAACCCAAAAACCTGGGGGACGAGAGAAGGGTCCATATCCTAGTTTTATCTAATTGCTCTGGAGCATCTTTTTCAATAATGGGTCGGGTCTCCGGGACGTGCCTCCAGGCCCTATGCAACACAATTGCTCCAACTATCGCGGTAACAAGATATACGCCTTGGTGGCCATAGAAGTGGGCTACAGCCCCACCAATTACTGGAGCAATTATTGGGGCAATNCCCATTGCTGCAGACATAAAAGAAAAGGCTTGAATCGCTTCTTCTTGTTCAAACAGGTCCCGAGCAATGGCGCGAGCAATAACGCTGCCAACGCTCGCACCGACAGCTTGAATAAAACGCAGAATGATCATTAGGCTGAAATTCGGAGAAAAGGCCAAACCAATGCTTGATAAAATGAAAATCAGAAATCCTGCCAAAAGGAGAGGCCTTCTTCCAAATTTGTCAGATAGGATCCCCGCGCATGGTTGACCCAATGCCAAGCCCAATAAGTACGCTGATGCAAGGTACTGAAGGTTNTCGGTACCTTGATCAAATGCCAGCCCNATCAATGGNATTATGGGTACTATTACNACAACCCCAAAAGGAGAGAGGCTGCTAATTGCACCTAGCAAATAGAATAATGGGTTGGACCTTGGTCGGTCAGCGTTTTCCAAATGCTTGTCGCTCAAGGGAGCTGTTTCCTTATTGATATGTCAACTATGATGCTACTCTGGAAAGATGCACTTTTTTCAATGTCATTTTGTCTTAGTAGAGTTAAAGCTGAGTGGTAGTAATTACTTAAAAAAATAACATCCAATGGGTACTTATTAAGGTGTAGTTTAGGTGCCCACTCTAACCAGAGCCTTGCCGAAGTTATCGCCTTGCATGAGACGGCAGAACGATTCTGGTGCGGTTTCCAAACCCATGGTGATATCTTCTCTTATCTTTAGTTCACCACTTTTAACATATGGAATGCAGTTTTTTAAAAATTCTTCTCGACGATGCTCAAAATCATATACCACCAGGCCGTAGATGATTGCTCTCGCTTTGATCCAAAGCCCTGGCGCAGGGCCCGCTGCACGCGTGCTGTTGTTGTACTCTGACATCAGCCCGCATAGTATTACACGAGCACCAATGGCAAGTTGCTCAGAGGCTGTCTGGAGTAATTCGCCACCGACGAGATCAAAAAACACATTTATGCCGTGGGGGCACAGCTCTTTTAGCCGGTCTGAAACGTTTTCCGTTTTCCGATTGATGCAGGCATCATAGCTTAGTTCCTCTGTTGCGTACTGACATTTTTCCTCGGAACCAGCTATCCCTACTACTACGCAGCCTTTCAACTTTGCCAACTGCCCAGCTGTTGCTCCAACGCCGCCTATCGCAGCTGGAATGACAACGACATCACCGGGCTTGGGTTCTGCCTGCCAGATAATTCCTGCATAAGCTGTCAAGCCCGGCATGCCCAAGATTGAAAGAGCATAGGACATGGGGTCAATGGTATCCGCGACCATTTGCAGCGCGCTTGCGTTATGTGCTGAGTAATGCTGCCATCCGCCAAAACATCTCACGATATCTCCGGGCTTGAAATCTTTGCTTTCTGACATTACTACCCGGCTAACTGTTTCTCCTATCATGGGTTCATTGACTCCAACCGAACCAGACATGTGCCTACCGGCAATTTGGCTTCTCATATACGGATCCAGCGATAAGTACAGGGTCTCGCAAAGAACCTGATCGAGCGAGAGATCTGGAATCGGTGTCTCTATTAACTTGAAGTCATTAGGTCTTGGAATGCTTTTGGGAAAGCTAGCCAATTGTACTTGAAAATTTTTACTCATGTGCTTCCTTTGTTGTCTCGATTATAGGCTTATGTCTCTCCACTACTAATGTTGTCATAACATNTGCTTGAGGAGTATCTCTAATGTATCAAAGCGATCTTTGGTATCTCCAAAGGCCGGTTCAATAACGACATTATCGGGCAGCTCTGCATCCTTTAGTCTATTGCTGTACTTGGCCAGGAGGCTTCCTGACCATAGCACTAATCTAGTTGGCACGCTTAGTTCTTGGAGTGGCTCGGGTCTCTCGTTCATGAATGCGGCACGGTAGGCTTCATCATAATTACGGCCACTAATGAGATAATGCATCGCCGTCTGGTGAACGATTTCCAATGGTGCGCCTTGCTCGTTGATGAGAGTATCACTGGATTGGTCATACCAAGGAAAATGACGGTACAGTTGTGTCGCCATATGCCAAGCCATTTGGAAATGACTTCCATCTTCCTTCGGTTCGAGGCTAGGGAAGTAGGATGACATAATTTGATCTCGTTCTTCGTCGAAAAACCAAGCGGTATTTTCGAGTAATAATCCCCTAGTATATTCGGGAAACGCTCGACCATACTCAATGGCTATCTGAGCGCCGGTCGCAGAGCCATAGATAAGCGGCCTATCTAACCCTAGTGCACCTATAAATTCATGCAATGCTGAAACATATGGCTTTAAGGTAGAGTCTTTGTCTGGAAGCTGATCGGACTGACCATAGCCGGGTGTGTCCCAGCCTATGGTTCTGGCATGATTTGAAAATAGCTCTATGAGCGGTTCCATAAACTTGGAAGATAAGGGAGAGGGGTGCAGGAGCAAAACCGGAATACCGCTTCCGCTCTCCCGATAGTGAATTTGTGATCGCGTAATGCTTTGCGAGAGAGCACACGATATTTCAACATAACCCTTCAATATTCCGCTTTTTGACATAGTTTTATTCCGATGAGACGCCAAGAAAAGGGCGTCCGACTAATCTAGACCCAGTGAGTTAGGATTTACTTTATGGGGGGGATCGATAGCATTTTTTAAAGACTCAACTAGGGATCTTGTTGACGGTTCGATACCCATACGATAGTTGTAAGATTTTCCTATTTGCATGTGAATCGCGCCAAACTCACCAAAAAGTTCAAGCATTTCTTTCCTCAAGATTTCGACTGCTTCGCGCGCCTCCTGGTTCTTGGGAAAACGTTTTAGGCGAGCGAGATGATCTTTTTCTACAGCATATTGGTGGATCTCAGCAATCTCATCTGGCCAAAAAAAGACTGGCTCTAGCACAAACCCGTTGTTGGCTATCAGAGCGAAAAGATGTCCAACACGAATCTCGTGTTTTTCGATGAGCGCTTGATGCTTGGCAACTATTTCATCTATTCCTTTATATGCGTCTTGGACCTTAGAGTGAGGAAGGATAGCGTGAATTGGNACCCAACGCTCACCAGCAGGGCCCAACATGTTATTGAGTGGGTTGAATGGGTTGGCACGCAGTAGTTTGGGTATACTGTTTTCTATTTCCTTTCCATTTTGACGCATACAGATCTCACGGACTTCCGATGATCTTGCCTTGGTAGCCGCATCAATGCGATCCTCGATCATTATTTGAAGTGAGAAATCAACATTCTCCATAAAGCTTCGTCCGGCCATTGCCAGCTGAGCTCCATCGGCGATTGCACCTTTAAGCGATCCCGACTCTCTCATAACTGCGGCTAGAGATTTGACATCTTTAGCGAGGCTTTCACGTTTCATTCGCTGCTTTTGTAAACAGGGGTCGAAACCAAAACACTCCATCGCAAGGCCCAGACGCCCTATTTCACTCATTGCCGCGATAATGTCGCTCGCATCTTTAAAGTCAAACGCAAGAAAACTTTTTGACTCAAATTGCGGGATGAGCCTTAGGGTAGCGTTTGCCTTAAAGCCAAAGGCCCCTGCATCACAAGTAAAGAGACCGTTCAGGTCAGGCCCAAAATGTCGGAAAAAAGGTGAGCCGTTAACCTGAGCGCCAGAGCCTGTCTTGACAATTGAGCCATCCGAGAGCACTACCTCCAGTCCCAATAGCGAGTCAGCAGCTGTGCCAAATTGTCCTGAACCCCAGAATATCGCGTTTTGGGATAATCCGCCCCCGACTGTTGCCATAAGACCGGAGAGCGATCCCCAGAATGGTGTCCTTAAACCTTTAAGTTTAAGTGCATCATGGAGCTGACTCCAGGTGCAACCGCATTCGACGGTCACAAACATGTCTTCTTCATTGATCTCAAGCACCTTATTCATTCGCCCGAGGTCCACAATGACGGAAGAGTTTGTTGCGGGTACATAACCGCTGGTGTAAGACATGCCTCCACCACGTGGAATCACATCNTAGCCTTTATCCACCGCTACTCGAACTATCTCNGCCAATTGATACTTATCGCCGGGCAAAATTACCGCAAGCGCAGGGATATCTTTTGTGAAGACATCTTGAGAATAAAAAATACATGACTCGGTATCAGTAAGAACATGATCTGGTCCAACGATGCTGGAAAAACATTCAAATTCGGTATCATAAGTTGCAGCTCTACTGCTCATGGTTGGGCTCCATTTGACGGACGTTGTTATTGTTACGGATGATGAGATATATTCTGTTCTTCATTAAGTTTGGATCCTCCTCAAAGTTAATCATGAGGAAATAATACCTTCTTCCAATAAACGAGTTATTGTGGCATTCATGGTTGATTCGAAGTGCTGACGATCCGGAATATTATAATCGCCTCCATCCAGCATATTATTTGCTGGATAGATGTGTTTGTTGCTGTAGGTAGACGCAAACAGTTCTAGGCGTTGTCGCGCAAGCATGTTGATCATTCCGGGCCGACTTCGAGCCGAGCGAAGCGAGCAAAGGTCAATTGCTGCGTTAGCACACATTGATTCGCCCGTGTCTGATTCGGCTAATACTCTGCCAGTATAGTCCAAAATCATTGATCCACCATCGGTAGAGGACGAGGGAATATCTATACCAGTAATCCCGGCGCTGTTGGCCGATAAAATATAAGTCATATTTTCATATGCTCTGGCTCTTTTTGCCACCTGTTTTGGAGTTAAAGACGGGCTACCAACTTCGCTCGATGAATGACAAATAATTTCTGCTCCGCGCAAAGCAAGTGCTCGGGCAATCTCAGGAAAAAGTATCTCCTCTGAGGCAATCGCTGCGAGATTCCCGATCTCAGTATTTACTACTGGAAACAGTGAATCTTCGCCGTACAGGTCGATATAACGTTCAAGAAGATCATGAGGCGTCGGGGAGTACATTGAGATGAGACGCCGGTATCGCAAAATTATATTTCCGTTTGGGGCAATAATGAAACTAGTTTGAAAATAGATTTTTGGAAAATTATCATCTAGCTCATAGACATTGCCAGATAAGTAAACGCCGTTATCTTGTGCGACTTTGCTCAGTTTCTCATACTCCTCACCGTCGGGACTGATGCAAGCGCGGCTAGCCCAGTCCATTATGGGCTCTCCCATCGGGAAACCTGTGAGGAAATATTCCGGAAGCACCACCAACTTGGTTACCAGTCCGCTGAATGATTTGATGAATATCTTGCTTCCAGCAATAAGCTTGTTCAATTCTTCAATTGTCTGACTCATTTGCTGTCTGATTAATGTTTCGGTTTCCAGATTGTTAATCGCGCGACAAGTGGTTTGAAGGGCTAGTCCTGCAAATACGTTTGGGGCTTTGGTCATGTGCGAGTTCCTGCTAAAAGCTGTTGACTAGAATGGGANAAATTTTTTCAGCAAAGTGTTTTCCATGATAACTCCGNAAAAATAAAATTTCTTGATGCGCGGAGTCAAAATTGGCGGATGGTTTATATCGCAANAGCATAATTTTATTTTACGTCCCGTAAGTCGGGCCCCTTCAATTATTNTTTAGCGCCGAAGGTTTAGNTTGCCTTTTAATTTGGTTCACACAGTATTTTTTGGCTGTGGTGAAAAAGCTACCCTAGAACCGATATCGGCATTACTCCTCCACGNTTGATGAAAGTCGATCTGGTTTGCAAGAACCGTGTCATCCCAGACCGACCAACCCGAGAAGGTCCCATGCCTGAGTATCCAAACCCCATTTTTTCAGTTTCAGATAAAAATGCGGTGAGNCCAGCATCATTAACAGTTATTCCCCCCGCATTNATCCTTCCAGCAACTGCTANGGCTGANGCTTCGCTGGGTCCAAAAACGGCTGCTGAAAGACCATACGTCGTGTCATTAGCCATTGCGATCGCTTCTTCCTCGGTTTTATAAGACATCACCGGCATAAGCGGTCCAAAGGTTTCTTCTGTCATTACTTTCATTCTATGATTTACTTTGCTTAGGACTGTTGGGGCGATCCAGAGCCCTCCTTGTCGGTTTTCTATTATTCCACCACATTCAATAACTGCTCCCTTCGATATTGCGTCATCAATGTGATCTTTTATAACTTTGGCTTGGTTTTTAAAGATCAGTGGGCCGATAATATCACGGCTTGGATCGCCCAGCGTTTCTGCAGCTTCTTCTGCTTTCTTCTTAAGTATTTGAAGAAAAGCTACATAGTCAATTTCACTGACATAGATACGCTCTATCGATTGGCAGGCTTGCCCGGTAGCTGCGATAGAAGCGCGGAGAATAGCCGTGGTCGCGCGATCCAGGTCGCTCCCCTGCAATACAATCGCGGGATCTTTTCCACCCAACTCGAGAAAAGCGGGTATAAATTCTTTTGCAGCTGCTTGAGCAACGTTTTTGCCAGTCGGTACGCTGCCGGTAAAGGCGATAATATCGACCTGTCGCACTAACTCCTGTCCCAAAGTGCTCCCTCCTGGCTTTATTGTCAGAACCATTGAAAGATCAGGCACGTTCTCTATTGTCTGTGCGATTGGCTCAGCAAACCTTGGTGTAATTTCACTTGGCTTTACGAAAGCAGCGCTACCAGCTAAGAGGGCGGGTATCACGTCAATAAAAGACAGCAAAAGAGGAAAATTCCAGGGACTGATGGCACCAAGTAGCGGAAATGGTTTATAGTTACATAAAATTTCTACGTCAGGCATAGAGATCGATTTTTGATCTTTTGGTTCTAGCAATTCAGGCGCAAGATCACACCATTTCGAAATGGAATCTATGAGGGCCCCAAATTCAACAGTTGACAATGAGCGTCGTCCNGTGTCNATTGCCAGTGCGTTGATGATGTCTTTTTGCNGTTTTTCGAGNGCTTGCTGCCACTGACGCAGAACCTCAATTCGATGTATTAAAAGACATTCTTGCCAATTAACTTGATGTTGACGCAGCGATCTAACGCGCTGAACTAATTCGCTTAGGCTTAGGGTGTTGAAATGNTAGTCAANTTCCCCTGTGCGGGGGTTGCGGACTGAGAGCTTTTTGAACGTCTTCGGTTGTATCATAATATTTTAATATGTTGATGTGCAGTAAAAGAGTCTAAGCTTGATAATTAGACTTTTTGACCGCTGCAGTATCCTATCNAGAACNGGGTCTTATCTGACGCAGCGCANTGTAAGTTCAGTTTATGTCAAGTTGGGTCAGCTCATAATAGGTTTTCATATAACCNCCTGCAGCTGCCTTTAGGAGAATATAATCATCGTCCGCAGTGCACCAAACATCGTAAGGAGGATGTTCCTCGGGCAAGTTTCCAGCGGTACCAGTCACTTGGAAATGTCTTGCATTGAAACTGCCTGCTTGGACGTTCACNTGCTCTTCCCCCACGTATACNAAAGAGAATCCTGTAACGAATAGTTGTGGNCCCGTTGCNCCACGATGATCGGGAGAGGTCAGAAACAGATTAGAGTAGTGGGTAGTCCCGGGGCCCTTGCCGAGATCGTATAGTTTCATTAGAAGCGCATCTCCTACNATGGGATGAGATTGCAACCAACTCACNTTTGCCGGAGTCTCTATCCGTTGGCTAATGCGACCATCTCTATGATTGAAGGTCTCGCACTCGGCATANTGATCTCCGAAGCGCATCCAACCAGAGCCNTCAAATTTATTGCCNACAGTAAGTCTTACTGAACAATCNATGGGNCTAGAGTCGCTGTTTCGNANTGCAAGCGCTACGTCACGAATGACNTTGGGCTCGTCGTCAATTTCGCAGTGGGCTAGCAAGACATCGTTCCCGTCTGCTTGCTGAGTNAGCNNGAAATATTCTCTACCTCTCTCTTCGCCCATTCGCTCTNGTTTGTGGCTGTAATAACTTATNGTGCCTCGAATAGTTTTNTGNGTCATGAGCTGCTCTCTATTNATCTATTTNCGAATGATTCATGTGCTNTCGCCATTTCGTTAATGGTGTCNGAGACCGCTTGAAATCCTCGAACCCATTGCCACCAGTTTTTGACGACTGGCGTGTCTGATATGAGTTCATTCTCGCCGTTACAAGAAGCCATCTCTAACGCATAGAAAAGGTGGGTCGAGAGACAAATATCGCCCGTCTGCATTTCCCGTTGATCATGCTCTGGCAATTGATGCAGAAGTCGCTCTAATTTAGCGATTTCATCTCTCAAGTGCTGTAACTTTTTTATGGTTCCTTCATTAGCCTCCACTTGCGAAAAAAAGTCCGAAAACAGAGGTGAGAGTGCTGAAGTGAGGTGGTTATCTGCATACCTGATCAAAATCCCGTTATAGGCATTTGCTAAAAGATTTTCAGGTTTAAGTGCAGGGCTGGGGAACAGAGATTCGAGGTAATCTAGAATCACTGTGGACTCACAAATGATAGAGCCGTTNTCTAGCTCCAAAATCGGTATTTTNCCNAGTGGGAATGAGTCTTTAAAATGTTCNGTCCGCAGTGGGATAGGTGGTTCAATAATTGCTACTGGTAGTTTTTTGTGACGAATTTGAATGCGCACACGGGCGGCAAAGGGCGAGTTATCCAGATTGTAGAGTTTCATGAGCTGTTCCTTCAACTTAGAGCCCTTAAATGGCTTTTTTGTAATGTCCTATTGTTATGCTATTGTAGCTATATGAAAACTGGCTGACCAGACCATTGATGTCTAATGAAGCAGTTTGTTTGACAGCGATAAAAATCGGTTTTGATAAGGTTGCTATGGAAACAAGTCAAAAGACAGCTAGAGAAATCTATCAGGATCTGAAAGCTAATCCATCGAGAGCCCGTTTTGGTTTCGGTAAAAAACCTATACTGGTAAATGTAGATCTTCAAAAAGCTTACACTCGACCTGATTTGTTTGGGACTGCCTATGAAACAGATCCAAATCAGATACATTATGTGAACGAGCTTGCCTCAAGATTCCGCAACCGGGAATGGCCTGTCGTATGGACGCATGTCGCTTATATGATGTCTGGCGAAGACTGTGGTGTTTGGGGAACTAGATCTGATACTCCGGACTCACTGCAAAATATAAAATATGGCTCGGAACGAAGCGAATTAGATGATCGCCTCGATATAGTTAGTGAAAAAGATGTCATCTACTGCAAGAAAATGCCATCAGCATTTTTCGAGACGCCGCTTCAGTCTCTTTGTGTTTATCACAGAATTGATACAGTCGTCATTACTGGCGGTTCGACATCTGGGTGCATTCGAGCGACTGCAGTTGATTCGCTTTCCAGAGGTTACCGGACGATCGTTCCAGAGGAGTGCGTTGCCGATAAGCATGAAAGTTATCATTTCTCTAATCTCACCGATTTAGCGATAAAGTATGCGGATGTAATGGATGTTAAAGACATTTTTGACTGGATAGATCAGTAGTGTCTAAGTCGGTCATTTGGTTATTACGATAGATAGGTCATTTAAGGGTAGTTGACTTGGATACAGCACGCGAAGATCTTAATTTATATGAATATTGGCCTTACCATCAACGTCCAAAGATTGTGTGGCCCGGTGGGGCAAGATTGGCTTTTTGGGTAGCACCTAATATCGAGTTCTATGAAATTGATCCACCCGTGAACCCATTCAGGAAACCATGGCCCAGGCCTTCACCTGCTGTGTCAGGCTATAGTATCCGTGACTATGGAAATCGCGTTGGTCACATGCGCCAGATGAAGTTATTGGACAAATATAAGATTCGGGGATCTATTTCGTTATCGGCAGCTATTTGCGACCACCACCCCGAAATTATTCAGATGTGTGGTGAGAGAGATTGGGAGTTCTTTAGCCATGGCGTTTATAACACTCGCTACACTTACGGATTGTCTGAGGAGCAAGAGCGGGAGATGATTAGGGATGCGTGCAATACTATTGAGAAGCATACGGGAAAATTTCCTGCGGGTTATCTCGCACCAGCCTTGTCACACTCAGAGCATACCTTGGACTTATTTTCTGAGGAGGGAGGGNTATATACCTGTGACCTGTTTCATGATGANCAACCAACTCCTGTGCACATTCGCAACGGGAAGAAATTTGTTTCAGTNCCTTACTCCCTTGAAATGAACGACACAATCGCTTACGTAGTGAATAAAATCGAACCGCGTCAGTACGGAAAAATAATTCAAGCAAATTTTGATCGTCTTTACCAAGAGGGNACAGAGAGTGGAACTGTCATGTGCATTCCAACGCATAATTATCAGGTTAGTTGCCCGCATNGGCTGCGTGCNTTTGAAGAGGCNTTAGAGTATATAACCGGCCATTCAGAGGTTTGGTTGGCGACCGGAAAAGAGATAGCAGAATACTTCATTGAAAACTACTACGAGTCTTCTATTGTCGATATAGACTCAAAAGCGAGAGAAATAATTTGAGTCTAAACAAGAAATTTCTCGAGTACCCGCGCCGTGGTTACGGAATGGATCATGGTCGTTATGAGTGGTCCATGTTAATCGANCGACCCAAGGTAGCTTGGCCCTCAGGGAAGAAGTTGGCGTTNTGGNTAAACGTGTGTTTGCAATTTTTTCCTGTNAATCAGAAAGGTAANCCATTTTTGCCATCTGGTGGATTGAGCATGCCTTATCCTGATTTGCGACACTTTACCTTGAGAGAGTACGGAAACAGAGTTGGTATTTATCGATTCCTAAAAGCTTTCGATAAGTATTCTATTAGACCAAGTTTTGCAATTAATTCTCGATTAGTTCAGCGTTACCCCTATCTGCTGGATGTCCTNAAAGAAAGGGGGGATGAAATTATTTGTCATGGGTGCCATATGGATGCGCTTCATTATGGAGGTCAAGACATCAATGAAGAACGTGATCTGATNAAACAATCACTTGGCATCCTGAGAGAACTGAGCGGCCAGGACGTTAATGGTTGGATCAGCCCGGACAGAAGTGAAAGTGANAACACTCCAGAGCTTTTGGTAGAGAATGAAGTGAAATATTTCTGCGATTGGGTAAACGACGATATGCCTTACCTTTTCTCAACTGCGCATGGCGACATTGTCGCAATGCCGCTTTCTCAAGAGCTGGAAGATAAGTTTATCCTAATGAATAACCACCATAGNGAAGACTCTTATGTAGACCAGATTTGTGATGCGTGTGACTTTTTGCTTGCTGAATCTGAGGATCAGGGAGGAAGAATACTGGCTCTAAATATTCACCCTTGGATGCTGGGCCAACCTCACCGCATAGGTAAGTTGGAGGAAGTTTTGGAGTATGTAACCTCGCAGCCTGCTGTTTGGAGTGCGCCAGCCAATGAAATTCTTTCTTACTTCAAGGAATCTCACTCCTAATCACATGAATTTGGTGACTCCAAAGAAAGCTACGGTGGCTATGCCTATCCAATAAAAGTAGGCAAGGGTCCGTCCCAAGCTTAAAGATTTCTCTAGCCTATTCTCCGCCTCGGTATTTGGGCCCTCAGCCAGAATGCGGAATAGAGTTGTCCACTCTCGCATAATAAAGCGCAATATAAGACCGATCACGAGAAGCAAGGCGAAAATACCAAGTTTTATGGAGAACCATTTTTGCATCTCTCCGGCCTCAAAGGGTCCATATCCTAGAAGGGACGAAATTGAACTTCCGAGCATAAGCGGAATTAGTAAATAACGTACCTTTTCGTCTAACATTGTTAGAAAGATGCCTCGGTCAGTCTCACGGTAGTAGAATGCAGCCCAGCATATGCCCAGCCAAGCGAGCACGAATAGCCACATTGCCGTGAGGTAATGCCCTCCGAATGGCTGAACTCCCCAATGATGGCCCATGTGCAGGCCTATGGGCATTAGTAATATTATTCCTGTTCTGGCTGGAAGATCGATCAAGTATGCGGTGTTCATATGACGCATCCGCTCATCCATGCTTAGATTGCGATTTACGACATGACTTGATGTATGAAAGATGCCCCACTCGCCACCGAGCCAGTAGACCATAGAAATGATATGAAGCCATTTGAGGATAGCTAGTTCAGTGATGCCCAAAAGTATTTGCCCCCGCGCAAAAAATCACTATTAAGTGTGTTATAGATGCCCAATATGAGATATTCATATATCATTATGACATTGCCGAGCCTATCGCTCAAGCGCTTGAATCGCAAGTAGTGTATCAAAAGATCCTTTTTTGGAGGGACTATATGCTATATGCTTGGCGATGTTAGTGGAGGGCGCAGCTGCTTTATGATAAATGCTGCAACCCATAATCAAAAACACTGTCAGCGCCATTTTAATTTTTTATTTAAGGTTTGTCGAAGAGCATGGATCCAACCACCCTGATTGCAATGGACACCTTATTCACAAAAAATATACGCAAGAGGCTCGATTTGGCCTCGCCTACACCGCTTTATCATCAGCTTTTTGTCCTTTTGAAGGGATTGATTCTTGACGGTACGCTTCTTTTCTCCCAACAGATGCCGACAGAGGAGCAGTTAGCGCAAATATTCTCAGTTTCTCGAATCACAGCCAAACGAGCGATGGACGAACTGGGCAATGCAAACTTAGTGGAGCGCCGCCGAGGAAAAGGTACGCATGTCGTCTATGAGTATGAGCCAAAACCAGTTCAGGCGCCCCTTACGGGTATGCTAGAGGAAATTGAGACAATGGCCAGAAACTCCCGAGCGATAATTCATCTGTGCGATCTGATTCAACCTCCGCAAGTTATTAGAGATGAATTCGGTCTGCCAGTTGGAGGAACAGTACTGCACTTGGTTCGCGTCAGAGAAAGAGAGGGACACAAGTTTGGTCGTTATGTCAGCTGGACACACGGGGTTGATATTCCTGATGATCCCAATATCTTTGTAAACACACCTCGCTTAAGTTACTTTCGTCAAAATGGATTAGAGGTCACGCACGTCACGCAGACACTAAGCGCTACTGAAGCAAATCATGAAACGGCTCAAGCCCTTGACATGCAGGAGGGTAGAGCATTGCTGAGTCTAGTCAGGCGGTCATATAACATGATAGATGGTGAAGAACATTTGATTGATTATCTCGAAATCTTATATAACCCTAAGCGCTTTCAGTACTCCATGGACCTCAAGTTGGAGTAGTTAGTAAGCTAATGAATCTT
>NZXB01000006.1 GCA_002701765.1 Porticoccaceae bacterium | reverse complement strand
ATTAGAGCGGAAGGATCGTCACTTTGAATGGCAGCACATAAACTTATGCCCAAGCTCTCCGCCTTAAAACTTCCTGCGCAATCATATGGTTGATCAATTTTAATATAGTTTTTAATCTCAGTATGAGAGAGTTTTCTAAATACGACGGTAGTTTCGCTAATCGCGGTGTAGCGTTCTAAATTATTTAGTTGATCAAGCTTAGCCACACTGCACCCGGTAAAGAATTTTACGATTTTTCCAGATTGCTTCTGCAGTTGTTTTATCGCTAATGATTCGGTTTCGGGTTTTTCTAGAATTTCTCCTTCTAATTCGGCTACTTGGTCACCGCCTATGACTACCACTCCCCTTTGTTTTTGAGCCACACTTGATGCTTTTTCAATTGAAAGTCGTTTGCTCAAACAGGCTGCTGTTTCGTTTGCTTTAGGTGTTTCATCGATATTGGGAATAATAATTGTGTAGGAAATACCTATTTGATCTAGAAGTTTTGCTCGGTAAGGAGAGCTAGATGCCAAGATGAGTTTGTTCATAATTGTCCTCAATTTCAAAAATTTAGTTATTCAGAGCGTCGCATGGCTACAGGATATGAGTTTTTCATTATTTTTTGACATGCTTTAATGTTCCTCATATTATGCCGGCTCTTTTGGTGAGCCTGCGATTGATATGCCTTTACCCGCTCAAGTCGACCCCCGAAAGTTGGCGCTAAGGTCAGCGGAACTTGTGGGAGATGTTCCCGTTAGTTGCATGTCTCGCTTAGCTTCGGCGACAGTTCGAATTAATGATCCCGCGAAGGCGACGATAGTCTTTAAAATTGATGAGTCTGGGTTTACGCTCATTTCTGGTTCAGTTTCAGTGCCTGCTTTTGCGCAATGTCAACGGTGCCTGCATGAGGTTGATATCTGTATCGAGAGTGAATTTAAACTGAGAGTTGTGTCGCAGGTCAACGAAGAGGACTGGAAAGTCAAATTTATTGACCCTTTGGTTATTGATAAAGGTATCCTTAATCTTTATCAAATGCTTGAAGATGAGTTGATTTTAGCGTTGCCAATTGTTAACTATCATGAGACAGAACAATGTGCTAATAATTTGGATAAATTCACGTATAATTCAAGCTCTGATGCTCAAACAGGTGCATTCGATATATTGAAGCAATTAAAGAACTGAGAATGATTCAATCGATATGAGGAGTAGCATATGGCAGTTCAGAAAAGTCGGAAAACGAGATCAAAAAGAGGAATGCGTCGATCTCACGATAAGCTATCCAACCCGACCGTGTCGGTAGACGAAGTCACTGGAGAGAAGCATTTGCGGCATAATATTTCCGCCGATGGATTTTATCGTGGCAAAAAGGTTGTTGAGACCTCGGAATAAAAACAGGCTTTAGCTTGTCTGATCTAGTCAGAATAGCCATAGATGCGATGGGCGGTGACAGAGGACCGACTGTGACCGTTCCAGCATCAATCAGTTATTTACAAAACTATCCACAAACCGAATTTCACCTTTTCGGTGATGAACTGCTGATCAATGATGCTCTTGAAAAGTTTGAAATAAAAACGGTTCAATCACAAATAACCATAGTTCCGTGTGCTTCCTTAGTCACTGATGGTGACAGACCTTCGAAGACATTGCGTGCAAAACAAGATTCATCTATGGCGCAAGCAGTGCGAGCGATCAGAGATGGAACCTGTGATGCTTGCGTAAGTGCCGGGAATACAGGCGCATTGATGGCTTTCGGAATGCAAAGTTTGGGAACATTGTCTGGTGTATCTAGACCCGCTATTTGCGGGAGCATACCTACAAAAAAAGGAGGCTATCTAGCGCTAGATCTTGGCGCAAACTTGAATTGTGTTCCGGAACAACTTTATCAATTTGCAGTTATAGGAGCATTGACTGCACGGGTGATTAAGGAAACACCGGAACCAATCGTTAAATTATTAAATATCGGCGTAGAGAGTACAAAAGGACCGCCGGCGATTCAGACCGCAGCGAAACTGATGGAAGATGACGCAAGACTAAATTTTCGAGGTTTTATCGAAGCCGATGACTTGTTTACTACTGATGCAGATGTGGTTGTTTGTGATGGATGGTCGGGGAATATGGTTTTGAAAGCGAGTGAAGGTGCCGCGAATTTGATCAGACAAATTCTAAAAGATCAATTGNATCGTAATTTNGTGTCTAAGTTTGGAAGGTATCTTTTGCTCGGGAATAATGATAANTTTTATCGAAAATTGAATCCTTCTGCATACAATGGTGCCTACTTGTTAGGCCTNAAAGGCAATATTGTTAAAAGCCATGGAGGGGCTGACTGNGAAGCCTTTNCTGAAAGTATTAATGTGGCGCGGCTGGCAGTCTTGCGGAGTTTGTCGCAAAAAATTGCAGTAAANTTCAAGAATTAGTTTGGCGATGGCCGTTTTGATATGAAGACAAGTAAAAGTAATTTAAGTTTTGTTTTTCCCGGTCAAGGCTCACAAAAAATTGGCATGCTTCGTGAATTCAGTTCTGAAGAAACTGTTCGGGTTACATTCTCAGAAGCCTCTGAAGTATTGGGATATGATGTNTGGGCATTAATTCAGGAGGGAGATCCATCTGCAATCAACCTCACGATACGAACCCAGCCAATTCTTCTGTGTTGTAGCTTAGCACTATGGCGTTTATGGTCGGTAAGAGGTGGTAGAACTCCAGATTATCTTGGAGGCCATAGTCTTGGAGAATGGTCGGCTTTGGTCTGTGCGGAAGTAATTTCTTTTAAGGACGCATTATCTGTTGTTGAAGAACGTGGCTTGTTGATGCAATCTGCTGTTCCCGAAGGAGAAGGAGCTATGGCTGCAGTGATAGGATTGCAAGATCAAGCTGTTTTGGAATGTTGCGAGCAGGCNCAAACAGGGGGNATGGTCTCGGCTGTAAATTTTAATGCCCCTGGTCAAATAGTNATAGCAGGTGCTGCTAAGAGCGTTAATAAGGCAATTTACCTCTGCAAAAAGGCCGGTGCTAAAAGNNCTATTTTGTTGCCAGTGAGTGCTCCATTTCACACCATGATGATGCGCCCGGCTGCTGATAGTCTGACTCAGAGATTAGAAAATATAAGTTTTTCTTGTCCTAAAATACCCGTTATTCATAATGTGCATGGCCGCTTTGAAGACAATCCAGAAGGGATAAAAGCTGCAGTACTAAAGCAAATATATAGTCCAGTTTTGTGGGTCCAGTGTGTGGAGCGACTCTTANATGAAGGAACAAATGTTTTTGTCGAATGCGGGGCAGGAGGGGTCCTCAGTGGACTAATTCGAAGGATAGATAAGACGATTCAGGCTTACACGCTAAGCACAAGTGAGAGTTTTGAATCTGCCCTCTTTAATATATCAGACATGTGAGTTCGTAAATGGAGCCAAAAATCGCTTTAGTAACTGGGGCTAGCAGAGGGATTGGAGCCGCGATTGCATCATCTCTCGGTTCCTCGGGATATAGGATNTATGGTACTGCCACTACTCCTGAGGGTGCAGATGGTATTTCTGCCGCCTTTGCGCGAAAGAGTATTGAGGGTCATGGTGTAGTGCTGGACCTAGCAGATCCCGAGTCTATTTGTAACCTGAAATCTCGTATGTCGGCTGATAAGGCTAAGCCTTCTGTTCTGGTTAATAGTGCCGGAATAACTAAAGATAATCTCTTAATTCGAATGAAGCGCGACGAATGGACCGACGTTATTGCAGCCAATCTGACTGGAGTTCAAAGCCTTTGCAAACTTTTTCTACGAGATATGATTAAAAGTCGTTGGGGTAGAATTATCAATATAAGCTCAGTGGTTGGGANNAGAGGNAACNCCGGTCAAACGAACTATTCAGCTTCAAAAGCTGGNCTGGAGGGTTTCTCTCGTTCTCTTGCTGTCGAAGTNTCCTCTCGCAATATAACAGTGAATNTCATATCGCCGGGTTTTATTAGCACTGATATGACAGATAANATTTCTCTGGAGAGTCGAGAAGCCATTAAAAAAAGAATTCCATTAGAGAGATTTGGAACTCCGGACGAGGTCGCTGACGTAGTTGTTTTTCTCTCGAGTCATGAGGCAAGCTATATAACGGGTGAAACTATTCATGTAAATGGCGGCATGTATATGTCGTAACCTGCTGTAATGTATCAATTTTATTGGATAGATGCTAACAAACTAGCATTTTTTTAATTCTAAGGTAAAATGCCGAGCTCAGATGCAAGGTTTATACGTTTTGTTTGGAGTTGAAAAATCTCGAAACTATAATTTAGCGTCCCGCCAGAAAGGAGCGATACAATTATGAGCAGTGTTGAGGAACGAGTGATCAAAATGGTAGCAGAGCAACTCGGCGTTAAAGAGGATGACATTCAAACTGGGTCTTCTTTTGTTGAAGATTTGGGCGCAGACTCTCTAGATACTGTAGAGCTCATTATGGCTTTAGAAGAAGAGTTTGATGCTGAAATTCCCGATGAGGATGCTGAAAAGATTGCGACTGTAGAAGATGCCATAAATTATATTAATCAAACCAGTTGATGCCATTTTAGTTTGGCTTTTAAATAGCCTGCAGTCAGTTTGCTATTCATGTGCGCTGACTAGTCCCAAAAACATCGAATAGATGTTGCTTTCAAGTCAACCTCTCAGGCTTGCACATATATCAGTGTGAATCTTAAAATCCATTAATATAGCTCTGCGTGTCACTGCATTCTGTAGTTTGAACTCTGTAGTTCTGAAAGATTTGTAATGATTAGTTGTCTTGTTTAATCTACCTACATACTTGCTGAAAAGTGCTATTTTCATGCGTGTCTTGCTTTTTTCAATTCTGATCTTCAGTTGCGGTTTAGCGATCGTACTTTTGAACTTCAGCCAAAGAATGCTTCATCCTGTATTCGCGCAGAGTTTGCAGAGTCCGGTAACCCAAGAAAGCCTCTTCGATGACAATTTGGGGCGCTACAAATGGATAATTGAACGTGGAAGTTCACAGAATATCGTGTTCCAAAAACTTCATAAAATAGGCTTTGTCGATAGCCCGGATCTAGTTAAATTATGCGCCAAAATTCTGGATCAAACTACAGTCCAAGCAGGTACATACTGGATTGAAAAGACTGATACTGCGATATCTCTTATCGCCAAATTTCATCATGGCGAAGTAATCGTTAATAGGTTGACTTTTCCAGAGGGATGGAATTTTTCCGAGTGGAGGGAGCATTTATCATCAATCCCGCAATTTGCTGATTCACAATTATTATCTGACAAGGAACTGTTGCTGCAGGCGGGCATCGTTTCAGTTTATCCTGAAGGTTGGTTTTTTCCAGATACATATCGTTATATAAGTGTTGATAAAGCATCTGACATATTGCGTCGTGCACATCAGAAGATGAAGCGCGTCTTGGCAGAGGAGTGGAGTGGGCGAGCTGAGGGTTTGCCGTATGACAAAGCTTATGACGCATTGATTATGGCATCGATCATTGAAAAAGAGACAGGTCTGGCGCAAGAACGCTCAACAATAGCTGGTGTGTTTGTCAAAAGACTCCGTCTCGGAATGAGACTTGAGACCGATCCCACGGTAATTTATGGGTTAGGAAAGGAATTCAATGGAAATCTTCGTCGGTCGCATTTGAGGCAAAAAACCGATTATAATACATACCTTATAAAGGGTCTTCCGCCAACGCCNATAGCAATGCCCGGCAGGGCAGCCATTCANGCAGCTGTTCACCCCAGTGATGANGAAAGCCTGTATTTTGTGGCTAAAGGAGATGGAAGTCATTTTTTTTCTTCCTCTTATGAAGAACATAAANAAGCAGTTAAAAAGTATCAGNTGTCCAAACGTTCAAGGAAATAACATTGTCATATCAGAACCGTTTCAGGGTTGGATACNTATCTTNGATGAAAACTCATGAATGTTAGGCCGGCACGAGGCAGTTTCATTAGCATCGAAGGTATAGAAGGTGTTGGTAAGAGCACAAATATTAATTTCATCTGTGAGATTCTGGATGATATTGGGATCAAACATATTTCAACCAGAGAACCCGGTGGCACACCAATTGCCGAGAAAATTAGGGATCTACTACTTGCAATAGACAATAAATCCATTTGCGCGATGTCCGAATTTTTAATGATTTTCGCGGGGAGGGCCCAACATATCCATGAACTAATTGAACCGGCTCTCGTCGAAGGCACATGGGTTGTTTGTGATAGGTTTACCGATGCTACTTATGCCTATCAAGGGGCCGGAAGAGGTCTTCCCGCTGAATTAATCGAACAGATGGAAGTAATAGTACAGGGATCAATTCGTCCCGATCTAACGCTCATATTCGACATTCAAGCACATCTTGGTTTGGAAAGAGCAAGTCAGCGAAGCAATCCTGACCGGTTTGAACGAGAGGAAATTGAATTTTTTAATCGTGCTCGGGAATGTTATTTAGCTCGAGCAAGTGCTTTTCCGAATCGTTGCAAGCTAATTGACGCCTCTCAATCCATTAGTCAAGTACAAAGCGAGTTAAACGACCTGCTGAGAGACTTTGTGGTATCTCGAAAATGATTTCGTCTATCCCCCGTCCCTTCCAATGGCAGTTAACGCAGTGGAGGGAGTTATTATCTAGATATCTCACGGGTGTTTTGCCGCATGCCTTGTTGATGTCGGGACCCGAATTTGTTGGCAAAGAAAATTTTGCGATTGCCTTAGTTCACCGATTTTTATGTTTATCTTCTGAGCAAGGAATTGATCAAGCCTGTGGTGATTGCAAAGGATGCTATTTATGTCTTGCTGGCAACCATCCCGACTTCGTGTTGATTGAGCCAGAGGATGAAGGTAAGGAGATAAAAATCAAACAAATTCGTGCGGTAGCCTCATTCGTATCTAAATCCGCTCATCAGGGTGGATGGAAGATCATTATGATCAATTCGATTGATAAGATGAGCCCAGAGTCGAAAGTAGCGTTACTCAAGATCTTGGAAGAACCTCAAGGGAAAACTGTTTTTATTATAGTCTCTCATGAAGCAGGGCGTGTTCCATCCACCATAATTAGTAGATGCCAGAAAATCACCTTCCCGGTGCCCCCTGAAATAAATGTGCTTAAATGGTTGGAAGACAGCTCAAATGATGAAAATAAACTCATAAAGGCACTTGAGTTATCAAATGGAAAGCCGTTACTGGCGCAACACTATCTTTCGGGTTCTTTGATAAAGCAGCGTGACGAATTTAATGCAATTTTAGATGACTTGTGGTTTGGTCAAGTTTCGCCTGTAGAAGCAGCGCAAAAATGTCATCAAAAGAAAGCACTTGAGTTAATGGATTGGTATCGATTTCGAGTGCATAGAATGGCAAAAGATCGCTGTGACGGAGATTTAGTGCCAGAAATATTTTTTTTCTACGATAAACTTAACAAAGCGAGAAACTGGCTGATTGAGTCAAACCCAAATCCTAAATTGTTATGGGAAGAGTTGTTTTTTGACTGGACAGCACTCTCAAAAAAACTGATTTTATGAGTGCTCAGAAAGAGGTATTTTTATGACAGTAAATACGCCGGAAGATAAGCTTTTCTTCATTGAAACGTTTCCCGTCGGACCGTTGCAGTGCAATTGCTCTGTGATCGCTGATAAAACTTCCAAGAAAGCAATGATCGTTGATCCGGGAGGAGACGCTGATAAAATTTTGAGGCTTATTGCACATCATGAGTTATCAGTTGTGGCAATTATTCATACTCATGCCCACCTAGATCATATTTTGGCGGCTGGTGATATTAAAGAAGCAACAGGTGCGCCTATCTATCTGCATCGTGAAGACAAATTCTTATGGGATATACTCGAGAGTCAATGCGCAATGATAGGCATCCCTTATAAGCCGGTGCCAGATCCAGATTATTTTTTGAGAGATGATCAAGATCTTGCTTGTTGCGGTGGGATCGCAATACATACGCCGGGGCATAGTCCGGGATCCATGAGCTTCTGGTTTGAACGCTATCAAACTTTGGTTGCGGGAGACACGTTGTTTCAAGGAAGTGTGGGCCGAACCGATCTTTGGGGCGGGAGCTTTGATACGATAAAAACTTCAATAATTCAAAGACTTTACTCTCTTGATGATGAAGCACTGGTTGTTACTGGACACGGACCGAGTACCCGTATTGGGATTGAAAAAGCAAATAATAATTTTGTTAGAATTTGAGGTAATACATATGGAGCAGCAAATCATTGCAATGCTTCAACTTCAAGATGAAATGAATAAAAAAGTTCATCCTGACTGGCGAAAGCAAAATTTTGCATGGTACCGAGCTATTTGGATTGAGAGTGCAGAATTAATTGATCATTACGGCTGGAAATGGTGGAAAAAACAAACGCCTGACATGCATCAAATAACTTTGGAGTTGGTTGACATATGGCATTTTGGCCTAAGTCTTTCATTGATAGAACGAGAATCTTTAGACGAGTCTGCCAGTATTCTTCACCATGATTTATGCGATCCATTACCATCGCGTGAATTTTGTTTGGACATCGAGGATTTCGCGGCCAACACATTAAAAACAAAACGTTTTGATGCTAGACGCTTCGGAAGGCTGATGAGTGATATAGAAATGACCTTCGAAAGTCTATATATCAGCTACGTTGGCAAAAACGTCTTGAACTTTTTCCGTCAAGATCACGGTTATCAAGACGGCACGTATAAAAAAATTTGGGGCGATAAAGAGGATAATGAAGTTTTAGTTGAAATTATTGAAAGGCTAGATTCAACTTCTGCTAGTTTTAGGAACGATTTGTATCGCCAGATGCAAGATGAATATTCGCTGTTGTCTAACTGCAATAGGTGAATTTGAATCATCGTAAAAAACCTTTTTGCGCCGGGTTAGTTTTTAGGGAAGCATGAGTGGGAAAAATGCATTGTGGTCCTTATAATGTTCATGATTTAAAGATGGAGAAAAACTAATGAAACCACCGGTTCGAGTAACCGTTACAGGAGCAGCTGGGCAAATTAGCTATGCACTTTTGTTTCGTATAGCGTCTGGAGAGATGTTGGGGCCTGATCAGCCTGTCATATTGCAGTTGCTAGAAATTCCCCCCGCAATGAAAGCGCTTATGGGTGTGGCAATGGAGCTTGACGACTGTGCCTTCCCTTTGCTTTCAGAAGTAATTTGCACTGATAGCGCCGAGGAGGCGTTCAAGGATAGTGGTTACGCTTTGCTTGTGGGCGCTCGTCCTCGTGGGGCCGGTATGGAGCGAAAGGATTTGTTAGAAGCAAATGCTGCGATTTTTTCGGTTCAGGGGAGAGCAATAAACACAGTTGCGGAAAAAAACATAAAGGTATTAGTTGTTGGTAATCCAGCCAATACCAATGCTCTCATTGCACAGCGAAATGCTCCGGATATCAATCCAAGGCAATTTACGGCTATGACTCGGCTGGATCACAACCGCGCATTGTCTCAGGTTGCTCAAAAACTCAACAAGTCGGTTAATGACATTAAAAAGATGATCATTTGGGGTAATCACTCGGCAACTCAATTTCCAGATCTGCATCATTGTCTAATTGATGGCAAACCTTCTTTAGAACTGGTAGAGCTTCAATGGTATGACCTCGAATTCATACCTCTAGTTCAGCAGCGAGGCGCTGCAATTATAGCAGCCCGCGGTGCGTCTAGCGCTGCCTCCGCAGCTAATGCAGCTATCGCTCATATGCGAGATTGGGCTCTGGGCTCAAGCGCAGATGACTGGGTAAGCATGGGAGTGGTTAGTGATGGAAGCTATGAGATAAGTAAAGGTTTGATATATTCTTTTCCCTGTGTCTGCCAAAATGGTGATTGGACCATCGTCCAAGACTTGGACATTAACGCTTTTTCTAGAGAAAANATGACTATTTCGGAAAACGAGNTGTGNGAAGAAATGGAAGCGATTGTTCATCTGCTGAAACATTGACACTGACCGAAAAAAANGTTTTTGAGATTAATAATGCTTGATCGAACTTAACATTAGTCTGTGGGAGACACTAGTATGACTTTACCTAAACTCGGCTCCATCGCTCCTGATTTTTCTCTNCNGAATCAGCTGGGAGAANTGNTTTCACTTGGAGACTANAGAGACAAANGGAATGTCTTACTNTATTTCTATCCGAAAGCCATGACTCCGGGNTGTACGATTCAAGCTTGCGGACTTAGAGATTCNAAAGAAGAGCTTTTAGAACTTCAGACTGAAGTGATTGCGATAAGCCCTGACAAGCCCGAGAGATTNGCGAAGTTTCAATCGAAAGAAAGCTTGAANTTTNCANTGTTATCAGACGAAGACCATATGATCGCAGAAAAGTATGGGGCGTGGGGATTAAAAAAGTTTATGGGCAAAGAATATATGGGAATACTTCGCTACACCTTTATTATCGATAAAAAAATGCGGATCGTTAATATTTTTACTAAAGTTAAGACAAAAACTCATCATGAAGATAGCATTAGCTGGATAAAGAGCAATCTATGACCTGTTGATTTGACATATTCGACAAATCTTTTGCTTAATTTTAGAAGTTTATTGTAATTGGTTTCCAATATCATGATTCAAACAATCTAAGGGAAAAAGTCATGCTCTTTATAGAAAATGCAAATGCTCAAACAACTAGCCAAGCGGCGGCTCCAGATCTGATGTTTCAATTTGCTCTTTTTGCTGGCCTATTCGGATTAATGTACTTTATGATCATAAGGCCTCAACGCAAGCGGCAGAAAGAGCATACTGAATTGGTAAGTTCCTTAGCAAAAGGCGACGAGGTCATATTGACCAGCGGATTATTGGGAAAGATTAATAAGCTTGATGATGCGTATATAATTATCGATGTTGCACAAAACACTCAATTAAAGTTTCAAAAATCAGCTGTGCACGCTGTTTTACCAAAGGGTACCATCAAAGCAATATAAAATTTAAGCAGTCATTTTTCGCATTTATGACTTTCATGCCTCCGAAAATCGATTTGGCTCAACTGCCGACACCTCTCCAGCCCCTNGATAGATTGTCCGATCGATATGGGGGGCCAAGAATTTGGATCAAGCGGGATGACCTGACGGGTTGTGCTGCTACTGGTAATAAAGTTCGTAAGCTTGAATTTATCTTGGCGGACGTCCTAGATAAGCGTTGCGACACTGTTATCACCTGTGGGGGAGTCCAATCTAATCATTGCAGATCGACTGCTATCTTGAGTGCTCAATTGGGTTTGAAAACACACCTCGTCTTGAGGTTAGATTCCCCAGCAGATAATTCGGGTAATCTTTTTATAAGTAAATTAGCCGGAGCAGGAATTACTTTCATAGAAAAGACTGAATATCATAGATTAGATGAGTATGTGGAACAATGGCTACATCATTATCGAGACCTAGGTCACCAACCATACTTTATTCCCACTGGCGGCAGTAATTCTTTAGGCCTCTGTGGTTACATTGATGCTTTGAGTGAATTGGCGGTAGATTTCGAAAAGAATCAGATCACTCCTGGGGCAATAATACATGCTACTGGTTCTGGCGGTACACAAGCTGGATTGCTCATAGGATGTCATCTTCATTCAATGAACTCAGAAATCATTGGCTTCGCCGTATGCGATGACGAAGTTTATTTTAACAATAAAATCCGGTCTGAAATTGACACTTGGTTTCAGATTCAAAGGTTTATTATGCCGACTAAGCTACCCGATATTCAGGTGATTGATAAATATAGAGGCCCGAGATATGGAGCTTGCGTGCCCGCGGTATATGATCTCATAAAGGCACTAGCGCGATTGGAGGGAATCATTCTTGATCCTATATATACTGGTAAAGCTTTTTATGGAATGTTAAAGGAACTTGAACGTGGTAGGTTCGATGGTCTGTCGGACATCGTATTTATTCATACTGGAGGACTATTCGGCCTCTTCGCCCACAACAGTAGTAATTCTTTATAGAAAATATCTGCACAAGGATTTCAATAAAACAAATAATAAGGTGGCTAATAGATGGAAGATTTTATAGATGCGGCAAATGGAGTTATTTGGGGACCGGTTATGCTGGCGCTCATTCTTGGGACGGGCATCTATCTTACGATTGGACTTAAAGGGCGGACCTTAACCCATATACCGCATGCGTTCCGCCTTCTTTTTAGGGGGCGAACTGGTTCGGGAGAAGGTGAGATAAGTCCTTTTAATGCTTTGATGACCGCTTTATCGTCGACTATCGGAACTGGGAACATAGCAGGTGTGGCTACTGCAGTGGGCATTGGAGGGCCTGGAGCGCTTTTTTGGATGTGGTGCACAGCTACGGTTGGTATCGCAACGAAATATGCCGAAGCGGTATTAGCTGTTAACTATCGTGAAACAGATGACACTGGAAAAAAAGTAGGGGGTCCCATGTACTACATAAAGAATGGATTGGGACCAAAATGGCGTTGGTTGGGCGGTATGTTTGCGTTTTTTGGGGCTATCGCAGGCTTTGGACTGGCAAACACTGTGCAATCAAATGCTGTATCTCAAGTCCTTCTCGAGACATATTCTATTCCAACTATATATAGCGGGATTATCATGATGGTTCTTGTCGCGCTTGTTCTGCTCGGTGGTTTGAAACGGATAGCTGAGGTTGCTGGAAGGCTTGTACCTGCAATGGCTCTTCTGTATATCTCCAGTGCGGCCATAATTTTGATGCTAAATTACGATAAAGTGCCTGCTGCTTTAATGTTAATAGTGGACAGTGCATTTAATGGCGTGGCTGCAGCTGGAGGTTTTGCTGGGGCGACCGTATCGATGGCCCTGAGAATGGGAGTAGCACGCGGTATTTTTTCGAATGAAGCTGGATTGGGGTCGGCTCCGATTGCTCATGCTGCCGCTGAGACTGATAGCCCGGTAAGGCAAGGCACGATAGCAATGTTGGGAACTTTTCTTGATACGCTCGTTGTTTGCACGATGACCGGACTTGTGTTGGTGGTTAGTGGCGTATGGAGCGGAGAAGCGGAGGGTGCGAATATGACATTAACCGCTTTTGATGCTAATTTGCCTTTCGGCGGAGATATCTTGACGACATGTATCGTGCTTTTTGCTTTCACTTCGATATTGGGTTGGAGTTATTACGGTGAGCGTTGTGCTGAATTTCTATTAGGTCCTTCTGTCATTCTACCTTTCAGAGCCTTATGGGTTTTCGGAGTATTTTTAGGGACACAAATGACATTAGGACTGGTGTGGAAAATATCAGATGCTCTCAATGGATTAATGGCATTGCCAAACTTAATTGCCTTAGTTCTTTTGGCGCCGGTTGTATTTAGACTGACACATGAATACTACGCGAACACTTCTGAATCAACCGACAATACTCGAGAAAACATTTAATGACTTATTATGGTTGAAATCGTTAAACCAAAGCTTGTAATAGCCATCTCATCGACCGCTTTGTTTGACATGCGTTTAAGCCATGACGTATACCAGACCGAGGGAGTTGAAGCATACGCCTCCTATCAACGTGATCATGAGGATGAATTTTTAGAGCCTGGAGAAGCTTTTCCACTGGTTACTAAATTACTTAGTATTAATGATAAGCTCGCAGGCAATCCGCGAGTCGAAGTAATTCTTTTGTCACGCAATTCTGCCGATACAGGTCTGCGGGTGTTCAATTCAATTGCTCATTATGGATTGAATATTTCTAGAGCAGCCTTTTCCGGAGGTAATTCTCCCTACCGATACGTATCTGCTTTTGCATGTCATTTGTTTTTGTCAACGAACGCCGATGATGTTCGAAATGCTCTTGATCATGGATTGGCAGCGGCTACGCTAATGCCATCTAAAAAAAAGCAAAATGATCTAAATGAATTGCGGATAGCATTTGATGGCGATGCAGTTCTATTCTCGGATGCCTCAGAACGAATATTTAAGCAAGAAGGACTGGAAGCTTTTTATGAAAATGAGACAAGATCAGCATACCACCCTATGGATCCGGGACCTTTTAAAAGTTTTCTTGAGGCATTGCATGGATTGCAATCGGAATTTCCTATGGATAGTTGTCCTATCAGGACTGCTCTAGTAACCGCTCGAGGAGCGCCTACTCATGAACGCGTAATTCGCACTTTGAGACAGTGGAATATTCGTATTGACGAAAGCTTGTTTCTTGGTGGTTTAGATAAAACTGCGTTTCTTAAATCATTTAATGCCGACATTTTTTTTGATGATCAGCAGTTTCATTGCACCTCCGCACAGGATTATATTTCTTCTGGACATGTGCCTCATGGTGTAGCGAACGAGATAATAGACTAGTCAAGGGCGCAATAAAACAATACCGGCTACAAAATACTGTATGGCGATCCTTCCTGTAAATTTTTAAGACTATGGAGCAAACTTCATGGTTGCCATTTTCAGAAATTGATTGTTATTCTATTCGATATTAGAATAATCATAAGATCTTTTAGAAATCTTAGTAATAAGAACTCTCACGGAGGTTTTGTGAGGTCAATAATAAATTACTAAAACAAGGACTCAACATATGAAACTGCAGCAACTAAGATATGTATGGGAAGTTGCACATCATGGGCTAAATGTCTCAGCTACGGCACAAAGTTTATACACTTCACAGCCAGGCATAAGTAAACAGATTAGGATGTTAGAAGATGAACTTGGCGTGCAAATTTTTTCTCGAAGCGGCAAACACCTAACAAGAGTTACTCCAGCGGGCAAAGAAATTCTTCAAATGGCCGGTGATATTTTAAAAAAAGTTGAGAGTATTAAACGATTAGCGGATGAGCATACAAATCCTGATTTGGGTAGCCTTTCGATAGCAACAACTCATACGCAAGCTCGATATGCTCTGCCATCAGTGATAAAACAGTTCATCAATAAATATCCTAAAGTTTCTTTGCAAGTGCATCAAGGCACGCCTATGCAGATCGCGGAGAAGGCAGATGAGGGGGGCATTGATTTTGCGATCGCAACCGAGGCAGTAGAACTTTTTAAAGAATTGATTATGTTGCCTTGTTATAGATGGAGCCGAAGCATTATTGTACCAAGGTCACATGTTCTAGCAAAACTAGAGAATATCAAATTAGAAGACGTTGCTAAGTATCCAATAGTTACTTATGTTTTTGGCTTTACAGGTCGCTCTCGACTTGACAGAGCTTTTGAGAGAAAAAAGCTTTCTCCTAATGTTGTCTTCACCGCGACAGATTCCGATGTAATTAAAACCTACGTCAAGCTAGGGCTAGGAGTTGGTATTATTGCTCGAATGGCATGTAAAGATTTAGATGAAGAACTTGTAGCAATCGATGCCAGTCATTTGATTGAACCAAGTGTCACCTATATTGGATTTCGAAAGGGTACTTATCTAAAAAGTTATATGTATGAGTTTATTCGGTCGTTTGCTCCTCATTTGACCCGTTCTGTGATAGAAGAATATATGTGTATTCCAAATAGTGAGGCAAGAAAAATATACTTNGATACAACGAAACTTCCTTTTTCTTGTTAAATTTAGCTTCATAATGGGATAGAGGCGCAATAATTTTTATATTCCAATTGCTCGAACGGAGTTTTTTTCGTAAAGTTCGTGGACATTATTTTTAGGCCATCTTGTCATGGAAATAGCCTGTTTGGATCTTGAAGGTGTTCTGGTGCCGGAAATATGGATAGCTTTTGCGAATAGAACAGGCATTGAAGCTCTAAAACGGACNACNAGAGACGAGCCAGATTATGATTTGCTCATGCAATATCGACTCAATATTCTTAGGGAGAATAATTTAACGCTAGGAGCAATAAAGGAAGTCATAGAGGAGCTTGATCCGCTTGATGGAGCGAAAGAATTTCTTCACTGGTTGAAAGTGCGATTTCAGGTAGTAATTCTGTCTGATACGTTCTATGAGTTTGCTNATCCTCTAATGAAAAAGCTCGATTACCCAGCTCTTCTGTGTCACGAGTTAGAAGTTGACCATAACGACTTCTTGATTGGTTGCAGGCTCAGACAATCCCGTCCCAAACGGCAAGCGGTGGTAGCTCTAAAGAGTATTTATTACAAAACGATCGCCGCAGGAGACTCCTACAACGACATAGAAATGCTGAGTGAAGCTGATTGTGGGATTTTATTTCGAGCTCCCCAGAATGTTATTGAGGAATTTCCGGAATTTCCTGCTGTTGAAAGCTATGATGCATTAAAAAAACAATTCCTGAATGCCACAAATCGTGATCTTCAAATATAGCACGGTAAAACTTATTAGGTGCAGCGGCAGTTTGTCGTCTGATGAAATCATTGAATTCAGTTTTGAATATGAAGAACTTCAGTAGAAGCGCTGACAGAATTAGACAAAAAAAACGGTTATTCCTCGCTAGAGAACAGAATATAATAGATGCAGCGCGGGAGTTATGTTTACTCGGCCGTTTTTCAGATATCACTGTTTCAAAAATCGCTGCTCGGGCTGGAATAGGGAAGGGGACGATCTATAAGCATTTCGACTCCAAAGTTCAAATTTTCTTACGCATCGTGTTGGATTATGAAGACAAGATTAACAAAATACTTATAAAATCTGACACATCAAGGTCTATTAGTGGCGGTTTACTTGAACCACAAGTTTATCTTCAGGCGAAGCTGGCGGACCCGAAATTAGCTAGACTTATTCATCGATTAGAAAATTATTTGAATGGTCTGAAAGACAAGCCTTCTTTTCATGAATTGCATCTTCTAAGAAACGCCAATGCTGAAATCTTAGGAAAAGCAATAAGATCAAGTAGTGAAAGCCGAATGGTAGCCGACTTGCCTGACCAGTATCATCATTTGGCTTGTTGGTCGTTAGCATATGCAGCCATAGAACTATATGTTAANGAAAACATTGATTGGAATATTGGTGTAGATGACTGTTTAGACCTTTTTTCGGAGATCTTGAGAACCATTAGTTTTGATAGCAAGGCGCGAATTCATGATTCAAAGTGGAAATATGACTGAGGATCTTGGTCGTCTATTTAAATCTCATTTAGACCGTCAAAGTCGTTCATTGACCCGACTTCCTCCTGTAAAGCAATGGACAACTCAGCTATGTGGTGACATTGACATAGTGATTAACCGCCAAGGGANATGGCTCCATGAAGGCGTTGAAATTAAACGATCAAATCTCGTTAAATTTTTTAGTTCCCTTTTGCTCAAAGATGAGACAGATTACTTCCTAATAACTCCAGAAGAAAAATGGAGGATTACGGTCGAATTAGCTCCTTTTTTAATAACTCGAGCGAATCGAGCCTGCAAAAGGGGACATCAGATTATTACTCTTTCAACTTACACTGGCGAATTAATAGTTATAAGCAATGATCATCCAATTTGGATTGAATATGAGGAGGGATCAGATGAGCCGATACCATTGGTATTGGTTCGTGATGGTATGACCGGTCTAATCAGCAGGAATGTGTTCTATGAGCTTGTGTCTTGGGGGTTGCCGAAAGGAACACCCAGCAGGCTCGTGATCAATAGCATGGGCATTGAGTTTGAGTTAGGTATCCTTGAATAGGCTGATACCCAACTAGNGNGATAATTACATGTTCGGATAGTTGGGACCGCCAGCGCCTTCTGGTACTTGCCACACTATATTTTGGTTGGGTTCCTTAATGTCGCACGTTTTACAGTGCACACAATTTTGGGCGTTAATCTGAAACTGATTGTTGCCTTTATCGTCTCTTACAACTTCATAAACTCCTGCAGGACAATATCTTTGAGCGGGCTCATCATACAGCTCTAAATTNAGAGCTATTGGTAAATTTTTGTCTATGAGCTTGAGGTGGCAAGGTTGGTCCTCTTCATGATTTGTGCTTGACAAAAAGACCGACGATGANTTGTCAAAGCTTAGCAGTCCATCATGTTTAGGATATTCTATTTTCGCGCAATCAGCTGCAGGTTTCAGTGTCTCATGATCAGGCTTTTTGTCTTCCAGAGTCCAAGGCAACTTGCCATTAAAAATATTAATATCTATGAAAGCATAGGCGGCGCCAAGCAAAGTTCCCAGTTTGTGGATAGCAGGACTGAAGTTTCTCTGCAAGTGGAGTTCTGCAAAAATGGACGACCGTTCAAACTTTTCTCCAAAATCTGATAGATCATCGTGCTCTCGACCCTGCTCAATCGCTTGCGCGACAGCTTCCGCGGCAAGCATGCCACTTTGCATGGCCGTGTGACTACCTTTGATTTTGGCGCTGTTGAGAGTGCCCGCATTATCACCTATCAAGAGCCCACCCGGCATCGACATNTTGGGTTGTGATTGTAAGCCACCTTTGGTCAGTGCGCGCGCTCCATAGGATATGCGCTCCCCATCAGTTAGATATTTCGAAATTTTTGGATGATGCTTGTAACGTTGGAACTCATCATAAGGNCTGAGATGAGGATTACTATACGAAAGATCCGTTATAAGTCCCACGACAACTTGATTATCTTCTAAATGGTACAAAAACCCGCCACCCGTAGACTTCCGTCCGAATCCCAAAGGCCATCCAGCGGAGTGAACCACGAGTCCGGGCTCATGATTCTTGTCTGGTATCTTCCATAACTCTTTAATACCGATACCATAATGTTGAGGATTTTTGCCTCGATCAAGGCTATATTTCCCTATTAATTCTTTACCAAGATGGCCTCTACATCCTTCCGCAAAAAGTGTGTATTTTGCTCTGAGTTCCATGCCCGGCATAAAGGAATCTTTTTCATTCCCATTTTTGCCAACGCCCATATCTCCCGTGATTACTCCTCGCACCTCATTGTCGCTGCCGAATAATATTTTTGACGCAGAAAACCCGGGGAAAATTTCAACCCCCATATCTTCTGCTTGCTGGGCCAGCCACCTACATAGTTTTCCAAGGCTGATAACGAAATTACCGTCATTATGCATAGTCTTAGGAGCGAAGAGAGCCGGAATACGGAAGGCTCCTTTATTACTGTACATAAAGTAAATATCATCTTTAGTTACAGGGGTCTCCAGTGGCGCTCCAGTGCTAGGCCACTCCGGAAATAACTCATTGATCGCGGAGGGTTCAAAAACAGCGCCTGAGAGAATATGGGCGCCCACTTCCGAACCTTTTTCGACGACACATACGGAAATCTCATTGTTGAGTTGCTTAATCCTGCAGGCGGCGGAAAGGCCGGCCGGGCCAGCACCTACCACCACTACGTCATAATCAATAAATTCTCTTTCCAAGTGAGNCTCCTCGGACGCCAGGCTNTGTTANGAACATTTTACAAACAATNAGCCGATATAGCCATCGACTCCTTTGCGGCAAGACGTTGGCGACAACTCACAATCTNATACGATTGGTTTTACGTACCTAGATGATATGAGTGGAGACAAGCGGGTAGGAATTAAATTCAGACACTGACATCATTGATTTTATGACCGAAAGTTGGCAATATGGCGCGCGTCTTATAACCGGATTACTTAAGTATACACTCGGTCTGGTTAAAGATCGATTTATCCGCGCAGGTAGGGGATTTTATGAAAGTTCTAGTACCCATAAAGAGAGTTGTTGATTACAACGTAAAAGTTAGGCCTAATTCGGATGGCAGTGACGCAGATCTCACAAATCTCAAAATGTCAATCAATCCTTTTTGTGAAATCGCTGTAGAAGAGGCAGTTAGATTAAAAGAGAAAGGAGTGGCTACAGAAATTGTTGCTGTGTCAATTGGTCAAGAGCAGTCTCAAGAGCAGCTCCGAACCGCTTTAGCATTAGGTGCCGATCGGGCCATACTGGTGTCGACTGACTCAGTCGTTGAGCCACTTGCAGTAGCAAAATGTCTTCGAGAATTGTGTGTTCGTGAAGAACCAGATCTTGTGCTGCTTGGGAAACAAGCTATCGACGGAGATAATAATCAGACCGGACAAATGCTCGGCGCACTTACCGGTTATGCGCAGGCAACTTTTGCGTCCGAATTAACGGTTCAAAACGACGAAGCGACGGTTATTCGCGAGGTTGATGGAGGCTTGCAAACCATAAGACTGAATTTGCCAGCGATTGTTACTGCAGATTTAAGATTGAATGAGCCTAGGTATGCTTCGCTACCAAATATAATGAAAGCCAAACGAAAACCCCTTGATATTGTGACGTCGGAAGAGCTTGGTGTGGATATCACAGCTCGTACAAATCTAATCGGGGTCAAATTGCCCCCCGAAAGACAGGCCGGCATAATTGTGGAAGACACCAAACAGCTTTTAGACAAGCTTAAAAACGAAGCAAAGGTGATTTGATGAGTATTTTGATATTAGCCGAACATGACAACGCTGTGCTCAATGCAGCAACTTTGAACTCTGTAACTGCTGCATTAGAGATCGGTGGCGACATCGATTTATTGGTAGCCGGGAAAGACTGTGGAACTGTTGCAGATCAGGCTGCCGAAGTGGCTAATGTGCGAAAGGTTTTGTATGCCGATGAGAACGCTTATCAATTCGGACTCGCTGAAAATATTGCATTGTTAGTAGCTGAGCAAAGCGCAGAATATAGTCACATACTGGCCACCGCGACGACGTCCGCAAAAAATATTATGCCTCGTGTAGCCGCGCTGCTGGATATGCAAGCTATTTCAGACATTAGCGCCGTTGTAAGTGACGATACCTTTGAGCGTCCGATATATGCTGGAAGCATGATAGCAACAGTGCAAAGTAAAGATGCGAAAAAAATAGTCACCGTTCGTGGTACCGCATTTGATGCGGCAGCAACCTCAGGCGGATCTGGACAAATCATATCTATTGAATCCGATCATGATACGCAAAATTCTCGATTTGTAGGAGAAGAGGTAGCGGAATCGGATCGTCCAGAATTAGCGGCCGCTGGGACCGTTGTATCTGGTGGTAGGGCGCTAGGCAGCGAAGAAAACTTTTCCATGATATACAGTCTGGCGGATGCTCTTGGGGCAGCCGTCGGAGCCTCCAGAGCAGCAGTTGATGCGGGATATGCGCCCAATGATATGCAGGTTGGACAGACTGGTAAAA
>NZXB01000061.1 GCA_002701765.1 Porticoccaceae bacterium | reverse complement strand
GTTAATCAGGCGGCAAAGCTGCGTTACATGTTGGGTGGACAAGTCAAAGTTCCCGTGACCTTGTACACCTTTGGCTCGGGAGGATTAAATGCTGGGCCGCAGCACTCTCAGAGTCTTGCCGCGTGGTTTTCGCATGTGCCAGGGTTGAAAGTAGTTATGCCTTCTAGCGCAAAAGATGCGCTCGGATTATTAAAATCTTCTATCAGAGATGACAATTTCGTTCTTTGCCTAATGTGCAAGAGCCTCATCGGCTCCCGAGAGCCGGTGCCTCAAGAGGACAGTGAGTTCCTTATTCCTCTGGGGAAAGCCGAAATCAAGCGTTCTGGAAAGGATGTGACCATTGTTGCGGTCGGAGCCATGGTGCGTCAAGCGCTGACCGCATCCAAAATCCTTTCAGATGAGGGTATCGAGGCGGAAGTTGTTGATCCAAGAACTGTAAGCCCTCTCGATATAGATACTATTCTCGAGTCGCTCTCTAGAACGAGACGATTGGTCGTTGTTCATGAAGCAATGTCTCCGTGCGGTATTGGTGCGGAAATTATTGCTCAAGTAATTGAAACTGATCCTCAACTGCTGGAAAGCGCACCTTTGCGGCTTACTCCGCCTTTTGCTCCCTCACCTTTTGCCCCTTGTCTCGAAAAGATATACCTGCCCGATGCTGAGAAAATAGTATCTGGTGTAAGAACCATGATGAGTTAACTTGATGCATAAATTTGACACCATCACATTTGAGACCGCTTACTCGATAGGGGTTTTGACACTTAATCGGCCCGAATTTCACAACGCAATGAATCAAAAATGCCTTTCGGAGTGCACTGCTGTTCTCGAATTAATAAAAAATGACGATGCGATTCGAGTTGTGATAATCAAAGGGGCTGGTGAAAAAGCGTTTACCGCCGGTGCTGATCTGCACGAATTTGCGGCATATGGCCCTACAGAGGCAAGGGAGGCTAATGAGGCCTGGTTGGAGTTTTTTAATGCAATTGAATCACTGCCCAAACCTGTTATTGCTCAGGTGCGCGGTCACGCCCCCGGCGGCGGAACCGAGCTCTCCTTGTGCTGCGACTTTGTTATTTGTTCAACCGACGCAAAATTTCGGCTGGCGGAAATTAATATTGGTGTCATACCCGGCGCAGGAGCAGGGGTCAGGCTCACTCGATGGATGGGACGGCTTAAGGCTAAAGAGATCTTGATGTTGGGAGACGTTATTAGTGGGGAGGATGCAGTGCTTTGCGGTTTGGCAAATGAGTGTGTGTCGGTAGACTCATTGGATGACAAAGTGCAGGAATTAGCAGATAAGTTAACAAAAAAGCCACCGCTTGCGCTGGCTGCGGCGAAGTCGGTGGTTAATGTGGCGAGCGAGTCCTCCATGGAAGTTGCGCTTGAACAACAACTGGAAGAATTTCTTAAACTCTTTTCTTCAGAAGATCAAAAAGAGGGCATGAATGCATTTTTAGAAAAGAGGGAAGCCAATTTTAAGGGTCGCTAAAGGAGCGTCGGTGTGGAAAAAATTACAGTAAAAATACCGCAGATGGGCCTCACGACGGAGGAGGTAACATTGGACGAGTGGCTGGTATCTGAGGGAGATAGCGTCAGTGCCGGTGATGTGTTAGCAAACCTGCAGGCAGATAAAGCTATTATCGAGTTGGAGGCACCCATCGCCGGAACTGTGGTTGAACTTTTGGTTCCAGCAGATGACGAGGAACTTTTGGAGATAGGTGCTCCTGTGGCTATCTTGGATTGTTAAATAAACTTGGAGGAACGGTTGTGGGGATGGAATTTAGCGGTGAAAGGAAAAAATTAAAGGATAACTTTATAAAAGAGAGGGGATATTGGAGTGATTTTTGGGANGGGTTGTTGGCTCTTGATCCCGAGTTTTTCCAGATTTACCTCAANTTTTCGGCTACGCCATGGAAAAATGGCACCCTNGAACCGAAAATAAAGGAGTTTATGTACATAGCGATTGATGTCGCTACAACACATCTCTACGAACCCGGGCTTAGAATCCATCTGCAGAACGCATTCANGTATGGTGCAACCAAAGAAGAGATCATGGAAGTTTATCAATTAGTCAGTGTGTTAGGAATGCACACGATAACAATGGGAGTGCCGGTGCTGATCGATGAAATGGACANGGCCGGNCAAGGGGATCAGGTTGATAGAAACTTTTCAGAAAGGCAACTGGGGATAAAAGAAGAGTTCATAAAACACAGAGGATATTGGAGTGGCTTCTGGGAGGATTTATTGGCATTGGATCCAGATTTTCTNGAAATATACCAGAAATTCTCTTCACTTCCATGGCAGCGTGGACACCTTGAACCAAAAATAAAGGAATTCATATACATTGCAATTGATGCGGCGACTACTCACCTTTATGAACCTGGCCTCAGAATACACATACAAAATGCTCTCAAGTATGGAGCTACGGTTCAGGAAATCATGGAAGTGTATCAATTGATCAGTGTATTGGGGATGCATACCTTTACGATGGGNTTGCCCGTCTTGTTGGACGAATTAGAAAAAGCAGGTTCTCCCATCGAAACGCCTGTGGGTTAAGTGTGATTGCTTCCTATATATCAACCATCGATGGCGATTGGGCTGCTGGAAAGACTGCATTAATTGCAGGCGGCTCGTCAGGGATCGGGCTTGCAGCNGCAAAGGAGCTTGCNANANCAGGTTTCTCTCGAGTAATAATAAACGGTCGAGACCCTGAACGAGGCTCTGCCGCTATCGATATTCTGCNCCAGNGCGCTCCCGAATGCGATGTTATTTTTGACGCCGGAGATGCAAGTCACATCGAAACTGCTGAATCAATGGTNCACAAAGCTGAAGGAAGAATTGATTTCTTTCTGAACGCTGTGCCAGGGAACATGCCTGCGACTCTCTTTTCCGATTTNGAAATGTCNCGGTTAAATTCACTCATCGACGTNCATTTGGGNAGTGTTTTTCGTTGTTGCCATGCGGTCTANAAATGCATGCGCGCACGTGGAGACGGAGTGATAATTAATGTCGCATCTGATGCAGCAAAGATACCAACCGTCGGTGAGACAATTCATGGAGCAATTATGGCNGCGATTGATATGTTTAGCAGGACGCTCGCTNTTGAGGCTGCAAGATCTGGGATTCGCGTCCACGTGCTTACCCCGTCTATAGTAGCCGAGACCAATTCGTATGATCGCATGATGGATGGAGGGTTTAGCGAGAAATTATTTAAGCGGGCACTTGAAAAGGCGCAACTAGGGGTAGTTGAACCCCACGATATCGCACCATTGATCGTATTCCTTGCCAGTCCNTTGGCAAAAAAAATGACTGGTCAGAGAATCACCATCAATGGTGGAATAGCGATCGATTAATCCAAATAAGGAGAACCCTGATATGACCATACCAGAAAAAAAGAAAATTGAAGGTGCTTTTACCTTACTGCCAATTGAGGATGTATTNTATGGGGAAGGATGTGTTAACCAACTGGCGGAAGCTCTTTCCAGATATGANATCCAAAAAGCACTTTTAATCACGGGGAAAACGCTTTTCAATNANACAAAGCTNGTGGAGCAGGTCATTAACTCNTCTGGAGGNCGAATAAAGAGNGTTTTCCATGAAACNCAGCAGCATGTGCCGAGGGAGAGCGTCTTGCATTGTGTAAAGATGGCGCGNCAAGAGGGCATCGATGCAGTTATTAGTTTTGGTGGTGGGAGTCCGAATGATACCGCNAAAGCTGTNGTNATGGGTCTTGCAGAGAACATCAATGATACGAGCGATTTTGATAGACTCATGATTAAATTCGAGTATCCGGATAAGATCGAAATTCCGTCTATCGATGGATCAAATGTCGTTCCTCTGATTGCAATACCCACTACACTCTCTGCCGGAGAATATACTCACTTTATTGGCGTCACAGACGAGGTGAGAAAGGTTAAAGATCTCTACATAGACAAATGTCTAACAGCTAAAGTGGTTTTCCTAGATCCACAGTTGACGATGGAGACTCCCGAGTGGTTGTGGTTGTCCAGCGGCATGCGATCGGTGGATCATGCGGTCGAGGCTATTTGCTCGACAACAGCGCATCCTTTTACTGATGCCCTTGCCTGTCATTCGCTCCAGATGCTTCATGCCTCTTTGAAAGAGTGCAAAAAGAATCCAGATGATTTGACCGCCCGCTTACAATGTCAGCTCGCCTCATGGATGTCGGTGAGCGGGCTGGCCAATGTCACTCTTGGTTTGAGTCACGGGACTGGTCATCAGCTTGGTGCTCGTTGTAATGTTCCTCATGGTATTACTTCCTGCGTTATGATGCATAATACAATGCGGTTCAATAAGGAATTTGCCAAGGAACGACTAGCGTGGATTGCTGAAATTCTTGGGGTTTGTGATTCTAATACAGACGCAGATATCGCCGCTGATCTNGCNGCAGATTCAATTCAACAGCTAACCGAAGATTTGGATCTTCCNTTTAGGTTGCGAGATGTCGGTGTTGAAAAAAGCGATTTTCGCGCGCTAGCGGATGACGCGATTCAAGATCTTATTGTTGCAACAAATCCTCGCCCTGTGACATCACCTGAAGTGGTAATCGAACTTCTTGAAAGTGCGTACTGACAAAAAGCCTACAACTTTTCGAGGAAAAGAATCATGCCGACTTACCATCTCACGACACTAAAGATTAACGANAAAACCAAGTTNCTTGAGTANGCTGAAAAGGCTAGACCTCTGTTGGAAAAATTCGGCGGCGAATACTTGGCTGCGGGTCGCGCCTCGGGCAGTTTGGAAGGCGATGCTATTGAGGGTCCGATCGTGCTAACGAAGTGGAGTGACACCGAGAAATTGAGGGCATTTTGGGACTCGCCAGAATATTCGCGATTGAAGTCGCTCCGATCGGGTGCCGTAACGGTTCATAGCACGATTCTTGAGTCATAATAAGAAGAGTCAAATAAGATATGATTAATGCTTACATTGCTGGAACAGGCATGACCAAATTTGGCAGATTTCCTGATGAGTCGGTCAAGTCGCTTACCTCAAAAGCTGTTTCGATGGCGTTGCGGGATAGCGCCATAAGCCCTGAGCGGGTAAAAGCGGCCTTTTTTGCTAACACGGTTCAAGGTGCGCTAGAAGGTCAATTGATGGTTAGAGGTCAGATGGCATTGAGACCGCTGGGATTGGAGGGCATACCCATAATCAACGTCGAAAATGCGTGCGCATCAAGTGCAACGGCTGTCAGTTTAGCACTTAATTATATTCGAGCGGGGTCAGCCGACGTTGTGTTGGCTGTTGGTGTGGACAAAATGGTGGTGCCTGATAAAAAACTTATGTTTAGCATTTTTGATGGAGCTTGGGACGTTCATGATACCGCCGCTGGGACGCAGCGGCTGCTTTCCTTGGGTGACGGTCTTTCGGCACCCAGTGAGGTACAGGAGCAGACTAATAGATCATTTTTCATGGATGTCTANGCGGCCTTTGCCAANGCCCACATGNCGGAATTTGGNACAACTCAACGACAGCTAGCAATTGCATCAGCTAAAAATCACACACATTCTTCTTTGAACCCATTGGCTCAATATCAGAATCCTATGAGTGTTGATGAGGTGCTTAACGCGCCCACAATAGTTTGGCCATACACTCTGCCAATGTGCGCGCCTGTTAGTGACGGGGCAGCAGCGGCCGTAATTTGTGCTGAGAGTGTTCTNAAAGAGTTGCCTGATGCGCGACCAGTGAAGATATTGAGTTCACATGTTACGACCGGAATAGAAAGACCACCTGCAGAGTTTCATAAGCACATAGGCCATTTGGCAGCCAAGGCGGCTTATGAAGCTGCGTCCGTGGGGCCCGATGAAATNTCTTGTGCTGAGGTGCATGATGCGACTGCGTTTGCAGAGATCCAGCAGATTGAAAACTTAATGTTCGCTCCATTTGGCGATGGGGGCGCATTCATAGAATCAGGATCAAGTACTCTGGGCGGAAGATTACCGATTAACACCTCGGGGGGGCTCCAATCAAAAGGTCATCCTATTGGTGCAACTGGTCTTGGGCAAATACATGAACTAACCGTTCAGTTAAGAGGTGAGGCAGGTAAGCGTCAGGTTGATGGGGCCAAATATGGTATTGCAGAGAATGGTGGCGGCCTTTATGGAATAGAGGAAGCTGCTGTGGCTGTAACTATCTTAGGTGCTGACAAATAAAAANTTTTTTGTGATAAACTTCNGATTTGGCCTACATCTTTATGTAACCCGACTAACTGTGACTGCTTGCAATTGACATTCAGCGGCATCGAGTTCGAGTTAAAAAGTTCTCAAGCGTAAGATTTTCACTAACATGATTNATCCAGNGGCATTATTACTTGGAAAATTCCCANCAGTTGTCGGANTTGAACGGCAAGGAGAGAATACTTGAGGCCTCGGCNAAGCTNTTTGGCGAGCTCGGCTATGAAAAGACGAGTATAAGACGGATATCTAAAGAGTCGGGGATGAAAGCCGGCTCAATTTATTATTTTTTTCGATCAAAGGAAGAGATCCTTTTGGAAGTATATGCCAGAGGCTTTGAACTTATGTCNGANATCGTTCTGAATTCCNTNAATAAAATATCCGACCCTTGGGATCGACTGTATCAAGCATGTAACGCTCATTTACAGGGTATTTTCGAGCACCGCACTTTCATTGAAGTAACTGTTCGAGAGCTTCCTGATCGACACTCAGAACCGACAAAAACTGAAATGAAAAAGCTAAGGCAGCGGTATGAAACAATTTTTATTGATGTGATCGAAGAAATCCCATTGCGTCCGGAGGTGGATCGTTCATATTTCCGCCTGACGCTATTGGGGTCGATGGCATGGACACTGGTTTGGTACGACCCTAANGGTGCTTATTCGCCTAAACAGACAGCTAAAGAGATGGTGGATTTGTTTCGCTACTCTTGCGGGGCTTGACAAGGTTTTTTGCTTTTGGGCCGAGAATCTNTCTATACTTAAGAGGTGTCCTATNATCAGGGAATACTCCCTCGCCTATTTGTCAAATGATTAGAGGANGATGGTTTCTGAACATNTAAATCGAGAAAATGATGTTCCGAAGTTTTAGCATAACATTTTTAACTATATCTCTTATGTCCACTGTTAATTGCACAAATATCCCTTCACTGGAAGAGAAGCAAGCACTCCTGATTCAAAATCCACTTTTGAGTTCTTGGTCAGACAATTATGATTCGCCAGACTTTCANTCNATGAGTTTGGATCAACTNAGGCCGGCAATGCATGNGGCTATGGACGTTTATNTCGCGGAAGTTNAGAGNATTTCGGATNAAATCGAGGNGCCCAACTTCGAAAANACGATTGTNCCNCTCGANAANGCCGGTAAGNCCATTGATCGNGTTNATGCNTTTTATGGAATNTGGTCCTCNAATCTTTCGTCACCNAAATTTCGAGAGATTCANTCNCAACTGGCTCCTGAACTTAGTGAGTTTTATTCCAGAATAAAGCAAAATAGTCGGCTATTCTCCAGAATAAAGTCTATCTTTGAAAAACGAGAAATAAGTGACTTACGGCCGGATCAAGTGCGATTGGTGGAATTGGTTCATGATTCATTTGTTAGGAACGGTGCAAACCTTAACTCTTCTGATAAGGATGCCTTCACGCGAATTAATAAGCGGCTTGCAGAATTATATTCACTTTTTAGCAACAATGTGCTCGCGGACGAGGAGGGGTATGTCACCTTTCTAAGACATGAGGAGCTTGCAGGGTTACCAGAATCATACGTTGCTGCAGCGAGAGAGGCGGCGCGCACCAGAGGCAGGCCGGAAGACTATGCCGTCACAAACACCCGTTCTTCGATGGAACCCTTTTTAACTTATTCCGAACTGAGAGAACTCAGGAGAAAAGTCTGGAATAACTATTACAGTCGGGCAAGTAATGGTGATGAGCGTGATAACAATAAATTGATCAGCGAGATACTAAATCTGCGGCACGAGCGTTCTATCCTCTTAGGATACAAGAGCTTTGCACATTGGAAGCTCGAAAACAACATGGCGCTAACACCTGAAAATGCTATGGGCTTACTATCCTCAATTTGGCCTGCGGCGCTAAAAAGGGTTGAAGACGAGGTTGCCGATATGCAACATCTGGCAGACTCCGAAGGATCTGGAATCACTATTGCTCCATGGGATTACAGATTCTATGCTGAAAAGGTGCGTCAACAGAGATTTGAGCTGGACTCTGATGAATTGCGGAAATATCTTCAATTAGATAATTTAATACAAGCACTATTTTTTGTGGCCGATAGGGTATTCAATTATGCTTTTACTCCGATTGAAGATGATTCGGTGACGGTTTTTCACCCCGATGTTAGGGTATGGGCAGTTATAGACAAGGCTTCCGGAAAAAATATAGGACTTTGGTATCTGGATCCATTTTCTAGAGAAGGCAAAAAATCGGGTGCTTGGGCAACCGCATATCGGAGATACTCTGGTTTAGATGAGATAAGCAGTGTTCTAAGTTCAAATAACTCAAATTTTATCAAGGGCTCGCCCGGCGCTCCTACGCTCGTATCTTGGGATGACGCAACAACGCTGTTTCATGAGTTTGGACATGCTTTACACTATCTCTCGTCAAATGTAACCTACCCAAGTCTTAATGGAGCCCTTCGCGACTATATTGAATTCCAATCGCAGTTGCTTGAGAGATGGCTTATGACAGACGAGGTCATAGATAACTTTCTAATTCACTATGCTACCGGCGATCCTATTCCCAATCGGCTAGTGCAACAGATAAAGGCTGCAGCCAAGTTTAATCAAGGCTTTGAGACTGCTGAATATCTTGCGAGTGCGCTAATTGATTTGCATCTGCATACCTCAGATCCGGTTGACATTGATCCTGTAAGATTTGAACGCGACGTCCTATCGGCATTAAATATGCCTAGCGAGCTAGTAATGCGACATCGAACTCCGCATTTTGGTCATATCTTTGCCGGCGAGGGGTATGCCGCCGGCTACTATAGTTATCTATGGGCTGATGTTCTTACATCTGATGCTGCAGAAGCCTTTGCCGAGACGCCCCATGGCCTATATGATCTAGAGACAGCCGGTCGTCTTAAGAAATTTTTATTCAATCCTCAGAATTCTATCGATCCGGCAGAAGCTTACAGGCTATTCCGCGGGAGAGATGCAAAAGTAGATGCTCTGATGAGGGATAGGGGTTTTCACTCACTATCAGAATTAGCTACTCCACCGGAATGAAATTAGTGTCCTATTTCGGGGTTGCTGATATACAGTCGAATCAGCCCTAACTCTCGTCTGCAAGTGATTTACCATTGTTGTTCCACCAGGCTGTATCTGAATACGATCTGATGTCGATTTCATGCGTCCAAGTTGAACGATGCTGGTGGGCGAGGTGAAAATAGGTCTCCGCGATTTTTTCGGGAAGGATGAGCCCATCGTTTTCCATACCCTTAGTCTGTCTGAGCTGCTGATACATGTTATCACCTAACATTTTCCCCAAAGTGTCGGGT
>NZXB01000060.1 GCA_002701765.1 Porticoccaceae bacterium | reverse complement strand
TTTAACATATAGTATATTGAAATGTACAATTATGCTTCTTTTATGATTGTATTTATGTTAACGAATTGTTTTTTAGGACCACTATTATTTTATCAATACGATAAAATTATTAGCGCGAATATTTATGTAAGATTAATCCATGGTGTAGGATGTATTGACTATTTGATACCTGTCATGAATAAATATCCTATCACAATTCTAGATTTTGATGAAACCCCTGTACCCGAAGAAGTAGTTTTGATTTTTGATCGTTCTATTTCTTATTTTGTGTGGGATTGTTTTTGGGTAATGCGAACTCGCCGGCGATGCAAGTTGCAAGGAAGTATTGGTGGTCTTTTTTCTTTGACGCGCCGTAGGCCCTCGTAATACTTTTTTTGGAAGGGCGAAATGCGTTTGGGACGGAGACTTTTTTCAAGCAAGTTGATTAAGCGTGGTGGCTTGGGCTTGATGATTTTTTTTACTTTAAAAGGACTTTTCTATTTGGCTTTGATAGGGGCGGGTTACTTTTATACCCAATTATAACCGTCCTCAGTGAGGTTAATCTCCTATAATGCTGCAGGTTTTCGCGATAAATTTCAACAGTGGTGTTGTAAGCCGCCTCTTTATCTTTCCCTCCGATGAGTTTCATTTTAAAATCTGGCTTGAGCATAACTAAATATGGGTAGATTAGTTGATGGGATTTGGCATGTTTCGTCAGTTATTACCTCTGATGGCATGGGCTCCTATGACAGGTTGCCGAGGACATTCCTTGAAACAATTTCTTCTTCGCACTCATTGTATCGCCCTGAAGCTAACCGTTATCACTTGTATGTAAGCTATGCGTGCCCCTGGGCAACAAGGACCCTTATTTACAGGCAATTGAAAGGTTTGGCAGATTATATTTCTGTGGATGTAGTGCACCCAGACATGGGTGATGATGGCTGGCTATTTGATGACACTTTTGAGGGCTCTTCTAGAGATTCTTTACATGGCTTTAAATTTTTGCGGCAGGTGTACCTAGAAGCCGACCCTCTGGCAAGCACCAGCGTGACAGTTCCGATCCTCTGGGACAAAAAGACAGGATCAATTGTTAATAATGAGTCTTCTCAGATCATTCGAATCTTTAATTCTGCGTTTAATGATCTCACTGGCAACACTGATGATTTTTACCCATCGTCATTGAGGCGGGAGATAGACGACTTGAATGAAAAAATCTATCAGACAGTCAATAACGGCGTCTACAAAACCGGCTTTGCGACAAATCAAGAGAGCTATGATGAGGCTGTTACTAGCTTGTTTGATACGCTGGATGAACTAGATCAGAGGTTAACAAACTCCAAGTACCTCCTTGGTGATGAAATCACCGAGGCCGATCTTCGCTTAATCCCTACTTTGCTGAGATTTGACGTCGTTTACTTCACACATTTCAAGTGTAACTGGAAGCGAATCGTCGATTACAAAAATCTCCATCGATACATGCTAGATTTGTATTCTGTTCCAGCGATTAAAGATACTTGCCAAATTGACCATATAAAGCGTCATTACTATTTTAGCCATGAGGGCATTAACCCCCACAGAATCATACCCAAAGGTCCTCAAAAATTTTTTTGAAAGCTGAAACGAAACATGCTGATTAACTACCGAGGATAAAGACTCGATTCCTCCTCTACCAGCAGTCTAGAACAGCGCAAATCTTTTTTACATGTGCTATTTAGAGCGTTGTTCAGTTGACAAGACAGCACAATGATGACGGTTTTTTCGAGAATTCAATTTTGCAGCCTGCTAATAGCTTTATTTTTGTAAATTTAAACAAAAAAACGTAACAACAGTGTTTTTTCGGACTAAGTGGGCAATGCATTGATATACTTACCGCTATGAAATGGAAGGCCCTCAAGTGCATAAATTGCTGAAGAGGTTATTCTGTTTTCTCAATGCTGCCAGCCCAATCCTTGGGCTTAAAATAAGAACTTAGTTTACTAAGGATTCAAAAATATGAATTTAAAAGAACATACAAGAACCCCGATTTTGTTTCATCAATGGCGCGAGGCATCAGAGGGCTCGTTAAAGGAAAAAGAGGCATATTATAAACTGGTGCAGCATACCTATAGGGGTACTCGGTTCTGCGATGAAAAACTTCAGTCTGCACATCATGACTTAATCAATGGTGGTTTGAACGGGGCAAGCAGAAAACTTAAGAAAAATTTGCACGCATAGTTCTTGGGTCCGCGTAGCTATGACTTTCAACATTATTAAAAATCTGACCAATCCTGTTCTTTTAGGACGGAGCCTGTTGCAGCATGAACGATAGTGACACAAGCCGTTCTAAGCGCAAACCACTTCGAGAGCTAATCGAGGGCGAGCATTATTATTTTGATGGAGGGTTGATGGTGCTCACCGAGCGCTATCACTTGGCTAGGGGATACTGCTGCGGTAATGCTTGTCGACACTGTCCGTATGACCACGAGAACGTCAGGGACTAGAGCCCATGTCACTCCATGAATAGCCTTGCTTTGATAAACTGCGAATTGGAAGGAACATATATATGAACGAAGGGAGTGAAGAGGGTATCCCAAAAAAGATTTATGAGAGAGAGTTAAAGCGCCTACATTTGGAGCTAATCAAGCTCCAGCAGTGGGTCCGCAAAAGCGATTCCCGTGTGGCCATCATATTCGAGGGTAGAGACGCTGCCGGAAAAGGTGGCGTTATTAAACGTATTATGTCCCCTCTCAATCCACGTTTCTGCAGGGTTGTAGCATTGGGAACACCATCTGATAAAGAAAAGACCCAATGGTATTTCCAGAGATATGTCGAGCATCTACCAGCCGCCGGTGAAATCGTGATTTTTGATAGGAGTTGGTACAATCGTGCTGGAGTTGAAAGGGTCATGGGTTTTTGCTCTGAGTCTCAATATTACGAGTTCTTAATGGCGTGTCCAACTTTCGAGAAACTTCTGATTAATGACGGGATAAAGTTGATTAAGTATTGGTTCTCGGTCAGCGATAACGTGCAGGAGGAGCGTTTCCAAGAGAGAGCAAACAATCCGCTAAAAAATTGGAAACTAAGTCCAATGGATATAGAAGCAAGAAATCGTTGGATTGAATACAGTAAAGCCAAGGATGTAATGTTCGATCACACTGACACCGATGAGAGTCCTTGGTGGGTTGTAAATGGCGACATAAAAAATAGAGCGCGACTCAATTGCATTACCCATCTCCTTAGTCAATTTAAGTACAGTATTCCCCCTGCGGACCCACTCAAACTGCCCGATAGGCGCGCAATGCGCGGTTTGATCAGACCACCGATTGATTCTCAAAAATTTGTCCCTGAAAAGTGGTAGATTCATCGTGATGGTCAAGTTTTTAAGTACTGATGAAACTTTGTGGTGTTCTAAATGCGGCTATGGATTTTCTACGTCAGTTGCCCAGAGACGCGGTCTGAAAGCTTCAAAGAGCGTTAGCTCAAACAAAGAAGCGGTTCGCTGACTCACTCCCATATGCTAAAACGGAGCCGCTTCGCATGAGTAGTGAACTTAAACTGAGAGAGCAGTTCTGACGTAATTGATACGCGATCATCAACTTGTCGGAATCATGTTTGTCAAACCTAATTGAAAGCGGAATCAGTGCTCAATGACAAGAATTTGTTCCTGATAATCTCTAGTCGCCAAAAACCATACTTCATGCTAAACGCATGTGTGGTTAACGAATTAATAAAACTGAGGTAAGTCAACATGACTAAAGTCAAGCTATTAATACTCGTTCTCAACATTGCCCTGAGTAATTTCATGTCGGCCGTGCTCTGGACTTTTAGTACAACCGGAAGAATTGCAATCGCCCCTCCCGATGATTTGTCTCGAGTTATGATGATTATGTTTTGCTTGACACCGGTATTGACGGTGGCATACCTTGCTTTCGAGGCACCTAATTTTTTTTCAAAANCTANTCCNAAGANNAATCCATGANCCCANTCGTCACCNTCGAACTCCTCTTCAGCTTTTGTAACAGATCATACNGGCANGNTTTCAAGTGCGAATTCAACGGTNTGANAAGANGCATTTAAAGCGAGTGAACAAGGACCAGAAAGCAGCCGTNGTTTGGTTCAAGCGAGATCTCCGGATCCATGATCATGAGCCACTGGCTAACGCATCAAAAAACGGAATGCCGGTAATCCCCTTNTACATCTTTGAGCCGGACTATTGGCAGCAAACGTTTTCATCGCTTCGTCAATGGAGTTTTATTTTTGATTCGCTAGTCGAGTTGCGTGAAGAATGCCGGAATCTAGGTCAAACACTCATTGTCAGGCGTGGGGCAGCGGCATCCGTATTTGAAGAGCTTGCTCATGAATTTCCCATCGGAGCAATCCACGCCCATGAGGAAACCGGCAATGGCTGGTCNAGGGCGCGCGATGAGAGTGTGNGAGATTGGTGTGCTTATCACTCAGTAGATTTTAGTGAATATCCTTCAAATGGCATAATCCGAGGGTTGGCTAANAGAGATGACTGGGCAAGACTAAGAGGAGCGAGAATGTTAATGCCAACGGTTCCTAGTCCTTCAAATCTAATTGGACTGCCTGATATTTCTCCTGGAGATATCCCATCCAAATCTGCGCCCATTTCTNNAGGAACTGCNGCTGCACTGACACAAAATGGNGGGAGAAATTCTGGCCAAACGGCGTTGAGAATGTTTCTGCAGACAAACGCNAAGAAATATCTGCGNCACATTTCCGAACCTAACNTNTCGCAGAAATACTGTTCGAGACTTTCTTCNCACCTGACGTGGGGAACCATGTCGGTCAGAGAGGTGGTCAAAGCNATTCAATCTAGGTCCTTGGCGCTAAAAAATATGGGGGACAATTCTTGGGCTAGAAACTTAAGGGCGTTCGAATCGCGTCTAGCTTGGAGGTGTCATTTTATTCAGAAGCTTGAGGATCAGCCTGAGATCGAAGACAGATGNATGCACTCCGCCTTCGAGTCTTTACGTGAGCCTGATAGCAATGAAGAGCATTATGATGCTTGGAAGCGNGGAATGACTGGTTATCCCCTGGTTGATGCGTGTATGCGAANTTTGAATCANGGTGGTTGGATCACGTTTAGGATGCGAGCAATGTTGGTGAGCTTCGCCAGCTATAACTTATGGATCGACTGGAGGCGATCNGGATCTCATCTCGCTCANGTNTTTACAGACTATGAGCCAGGAATTCATTACAGTCAGCTGCAGATGCAATCAGGTGTCACGTCAATTAATGCAATCCGCATCTATAATCCGCTTAAACAATCATTTGAGAATGATCCGGCCGGTGATTTTATAAGAAGATGGATTCCAGAACTTAGAGGCATTCCGGCNCCNTGGGTACACAACCCTTGGAAAATGTCTAGGGCGNTGCAATCGAGATATGGCTGTCAATTGGCAAAAGACTANCCAAAACCTTNNGTAGATCATGAAGTTACAGCCAGGCTTGCGAAAAAGAGGATCAAATCAGCAAGCCTAGGAGATGATTTCCGCGCAGAATCAATTAGAGTTTTCGATAAATTGGGTAGTCGCCGGCGTGCTAAGATTCCGAAAGCAAGGCACGATAAAAATCAGTTAACATTATCTTTTTAGAGTAGGCATTGAGGTTGGGAATAAAATTATCGGAGTTGTTGGAAAAGTCAGTGCTTGAAAAAGTAATTTTTCACTCAGTTGACTTGAGCCTTTATCAAGTATCGGTCATNTTAGATGGCGAAGAGGTTTATGTCACAGANGAGGATGGTTGCTTCTTGCGCTCAAGAAACCTCTCAGACCTTAGAAAGGTTTTACAAGGTTGTCGAACTTGGCGCACCGTGCTAAGGCACACCAGTGCATTTGATGAAATGGTGGGCGGCCCTGAAAAAGTTGGACAAAATATGCTGGAAGTGCGTTTGGAGGATAATAACTTTGATCAAGATCTTTCTGGNATTTGATGCATATATCGAGAAATACACTTAAGCAACCCAATCAATNGAGTTANACGGTTTTTAGATGCAAACAGACCTTGAATTTTTAGAAGAAACACTAGTGATGGGAGTGGCAGGCGAATTCATTACTTGCGCGCAACAACAAAGAATTCAAACGTTCTTGAGAGAACCAGGTGTGAGTGCCCATGGTGTTCTTGCGGCAAATATNCATGCAGCACGGTCTAGAACAAGCCTCATCTTTTTTCTACTGGGTTGCGCAGATGATTATTGGAATAGGAAGGCCATGGAGGCATAAATTTTGTCTACCCCTCGTCCAANGGAGGCTTGTTTTTGNGTCGATCAATGCACANGCAGCCACNTGCGNGAGTTTAAGGCGACAGCAACCCAGAAAGGCCACTTCCATAGCGTGTGATTTGCTGGTTGATGATCGGGATACGTGCGAGCCGAAGCGCAGTATTTCGCAATATTTTCAAAGGTAGATGGTTGTTGCTAAAGCCGTGATAGAATGCGTCTATTGCTCCCATCATCAGGGAGTTGGCTATACGTCGGTTATTATCATACTTTCTCAAAACTGGTGCCGACGACCAATCAACATTCTGATGAATCGCTGAGCGAAAAATCTTTGTCATTACCTCAATGTCTTGAAAACCAAGATTCACTCCTTGCCCTGCCAAGGGATTTATCGTGTGAGCTGCATCGCCTGCCAAGATGACGTTCTTGTGTACATATGACTTTACATGATGTTTCGAGATTGGGAATGACGCTCTATCCTGTACCTCAACTAAACCAAGCTCAATCGGAAATTCCTCGTTTAGTCTCCCAGANAGGTCCTCACATGAAAGAACAGAGAGTTCTTTAACTCTCTCAAGTGAGTTGTACCAGATGATCGAGCCCTGCGCTTCGGTTAATGGCAGATATGCCTGCGGGCCCTCAGGTTTAAAACGTTGCCAAGCTATTTTTGGCTGCGGAGACAGAGTTCTAGCTGATGCGACAAGACATGATTGTTCATATTGGCTGCTTGTTGAAGCGAATGGAAAGGACTTTCTAACTGAGGATTTCATTCCATCGGTGCCAATTAACAAGCGCGCTGATAAAGACTTGCCGTCTTTAAGTCGGACGATTACTTGTCCCGGGTCCAGATGAAAACTGGAGCATTCACATGGAAAGAACAACTCGATGTTTTTATCTGCCTCTGCNACCTCCCAGAGAGCTAGTTGGACGATTCTATTCTCCACGATAGCCCCCAATTCCGTCTTCCCTATTGCTTGAGCATTAAATGAAACATCCCCGAAGGCGGGTTGCTCCCAAACCCGCATTCCCTCGAGATTGCAAAACCTCATTTTCTCAATCAACGGCCAAGCCCTATACGCCGACAAAATCTTTACTGTCTTTGACGTCAGCGCAGATACTCGAAGGTCATAGGCTTGATCTAGGCNGAAGGGCGGCGGCTTACGTGCCTCTACAACAGCAACTTTTAGGCCGATGCTAGCGAGCCCGATTGCGCCANTCAGCCCAATCATACCGCCCCCGCATATTAAGACATCATAATTTTCCTGGGCCAAATTGTATCATCCTNATTTTTTAACTATGAGAGTGGCAGGGNGGTTCTTACGGATTTTAAACTGATCTGCGAAGCATGGGCAAATTTGGAAGCGTAAGCGTTCGATTTAATTGCAATAGCTGATTGCTAATGTAGCGGAAATTGCTTTTTAAAAAAAGTTTATATTCTTGATGCATCAATGAATCGTTCAAGCAAAAAAATATGAGTGACAGAGATTTACGATTACAGTTATTTTTTGCTTTTTGAGCCTCTCTTCGACTGAGATGATATAATCACATGTTATCTAAAAGATTTGGCTCTCAAATTATGACTAACAAGCGTGATATTTTTGGAAAACCAACNGAAATCCTACTCTAGCATGAGATGTCAAAGGCATNGTCTACCTCTCATTTTATTTTGAAAGACCTNCATGCATGACAGCGAANATTAATCGTTTACTTACCAAAGCTATTNCTGCGCATCGAGCAGGACTCAGGTCAGAGGCAGTTGCGTTATATACNGTAATTCTAAAAAGTCAGCCCGAGCATGCCGATACCAATCATAATTTAGGAGTTTTGGCTTTGGAGGAAGGCAGACTTGGCGAAGCAGTTGGATATATTCGAAACGCGATAGATACCAACCCCAATGTTGAACAATTTTGGGTCAGCCTGATTNTTGCCNTGTGCGAGCTGGGGTCTTATNAAGAAGCCAAAGAGGCGCTTGATGGAATGAAACGTTCTGATTTTCATGGCACCGTATTCAAAGGGCTTGAGAGTAAAGTGGCTTTATTGAATCCAGAGACACGTCCCAACGTCGATGAAGATCTGCCTAAGACGGAGCTTAAANATTTAACCGAGTTATTCGATCAAGGTGAGTTCAAACTTGCGTTGGAGAGGACAATTGAGCTTTCACAACAATTCACTAATTCTATGGTTCTCTTAAATATTGAGGCGGCGTCCAATGCTCAGCTCGGTAACTATAATCGATCATTNGAGCAGTATAATAAAATCATCTCGGCCGATCCGAATTATGCTGAAGCGCACTACAATTTGGGTTCTGTATTGCTGGATATGGGTCGCAAAGACGAAGCCATGAAGTGTTTGGAAAGGGCAGTTAAGGTGGCACCAGATTATGCCGACGCATACAACACAATTGGAGTTCTACTCCAGGATATGGATGATTCAAGAGCNGCAATCAAATACTTTCAGAAAGCTATTGAGCTAGATGGTAAGTTTGTCGCAGCGCACAATAACTTGGGTATAGCACTGAAATCTCAAGGCGATATAAGCGGGGCAACTGAGAGCTTTTCGAAAGCTTTAGACCTCGACCCGAACTGCTCTGCCAGCAGACATATGCTCGCGGCGATGCGGGGCGAACTCACGCTCAAGGCTCCTAGGGAGTATGTTGAACCTCTATTCGATCGTTTTGCTATAGATTTTGATGAGCATCTTAAAGATCGACATGATTACGCAATACCGGATGTTTTTGCATCGTTTCTGTCTCTAGAATTTCCCGATCAATCGTTTGGGTCCGTTCTGGACTTGGGCTGCGGAACGGGATTATCGGGAAAGGCAATCATGGAACGGTGTGATAGCCTCATTGGGATCGATATCTCGAGACCAATGTTGGAACAAGCTAGAGAAAAAGATTTTTATGACCACTTGTTACACGTCGATATATTTGACTATCTAACGGAAACAGAGCTGGACTTTGANCTATTTATCTGCCTTGATGTTCTGGTTTATATGGGCGATTTAAGTAATCTTTTTAAACTTATTAAATCAAAGAATAATCGAGCCGGTTATTTTGGATTTTCGACAGAGCATAGCGATGGTGACAGTTATTGTTTGGAGAAATCTGGGAGGTATTCTCATTCCAAAAAATATGTGCAAGAGCTTTGCGAAAGTATAGGTTTTGATTTGGTCCGGTTTATTGAAGCTCCATTGAGAAAAGAGAATGGGATGCAGCTGACCGGCGGCGTTTATTTGCTCAAATTTGAGCGTTAATGAGCGGGTGGGTATGGGAGGTTAATTGGATTGCATTTATTTTGGCTATTTAGTTTGTTTTCTGGGATGAACCAAAATTTGCATTAATTCAATGAGACGGACATATATTCCCTAATCGTGCAGCAGTTTTGGAAACATGATGCAAGACTTAGTAATAGATTGGTTAAATTCAAATCAGAGGCTTGCTTGGTTAGTAGTACCGTGTTTTGCTTTTTTGGAGGCTTGCCCGGGTGTCGGTCTTTTTGTGTCAGGTATCTTCCTTCTTTCAATTTGCACCTTGCTTTATGCTCAGGATATGTTGCCCCTCGGGTTCATGATGGCATTGGCTTTTTCAGGTGCGTGTCTTTCGGATCACTTGGGATTTTACGCTGGCCGGTGGATTGGGCCAAAATTTCATCGTACTAAATTTGCCACTAATAGAAGAGATGTGATCAAAAGAGCCGAAGAGATTGTGAACCGGTTTGGAGTCTTTTCAATATTATTTGGCAGATTGGTGCCGGCAGTTAGAAGCAAGGTACCGCTTTTGGTGGGTATTAGTGGTTTCGACCGCCTGAAATTTACCGCCATCGATATATTCGCCTGCATAATTTGGTCTAGCGGCCTAGGAATTTTGGTTGTTGGACTTCAAACCGTTTTTAGCAGTTAAACCTGCGCAGCTGAATCGACTTGGTAAATTGGTTTCGCTCTGTCAGCCTGACATCGCCAGGGGAGCAAGCTTTTTTTTGTGTCGAAAATCAGTCTTGCTGGATACTGCACCAATGAGAGCCAGAACGCCCAAAACATCAAATGGTTTGTGTATTCCAATTTGAACATGAAGCCAATGTGTGCCCGCACCGTGGGCCATTGAACGTCAGTGAAAGTGATCATGCCGAGGATGGCGACAAGAAAAAACGTGGATGAGATAAAGCCTGTCCAACGAAACATCTGTAATCCGAGTTCCTTTGCAGGTGTGATTGCTATGCCCATCGTTTCTTTACGAGTCAGTCGATTTCATGGCCCACTAATCGTAAAAATAACGTCGGGGTTGCAGTGATTATTGTTCGAGCGCATCCCAAAGGTGGATTAATCTTTGCGGTAGACTCAGTTAAAGGACATTAACTCCTATACAATTACGCTTCCATTGCTGAGAGAATAAGAATAAGAATAAGAATAAGAATAAGAATAAGAATAAGGCTAAGCAATATTTGACCGCCGTGGATGTCTCATCGTTAAGTTACTCCAACATTCTAACTATAAGCGTTGAACAGCTCTGAAACTTTTACTATGGATCGGTGATCGAGTTCTTAGTTGGTGGAAAGATCCAAGGACGCGATCCGCGCCGTAACTTTATATACAATTCGATTAGGAGAGTAGTATGAAATCTTTTAACACCACAATTTTATGGTATTTGATTTTTTCGGTGAGCACACTCGCATTTACGCAGTCAGCCTATGCCGGTCACTGTGGGGGGTCTCATGACAAGATGGAAATGGCGGAAGACGAAATTACAAAGTCTGCGTCAGATGGCGCTAATGACAAGGACGCGCGGTTAGAACGAGAGGAAAGTCAAACTGGGGAACGCGATGAGCAGCGCTCGGAAAAGCGTGGAGAAAATGGTCGGGCATAGCAAACCTGACTAATGATTGAATTACGTCATTTGCCGTTGTCGTTGCTGCCACGGAAAAAGGGACTCGGCGAGCCAAAGGATCTCTGACCTATTGACTGAGAGAACGTTCCTAGTAGAGAAATTTACTAATTAAGAGCTTCGCTCAACGTATTTATCCTTATCAAATCCGCGGCCTGAGAGGGGAAAGTGTGGACCACTATCATGTGCGTAGGGGAAAACAGCTTCGATTAGCATTTATACCGGCCTTAAGTGTCCCAGCATTCAAGCTCCGATGGGCGACCCTTTGCTCAATTGGAGCGCTGTGGGTTACGCTGATGTCTTGCTCGACGTAT
>NZXB01000010.1 GCA_002701765.1 Porticoccaceae bacterium | reverse complement strand
GCACAGATTTATGATCATATGCAGCCTGTAAAGTAATCGTCCTCCGACCAAACGAAACAATGATGTTTAAGCGATCTTAAGCTGTGTGTTCTATAAGTAAGGTGGGTACTTTATGAGTGTGTGATTTTACGGTTGCCACCAAGGTATTCTCTTTCAAACCTCTTTTGATGGGTGTCACATCAACCCCATCGTTAAGGAGTCTATCTCGAGTTGCAGCAATCGACTTAACTGCCCAAGCCAAGCCCCAGAGCTTATCCCTGGATTCGTTATTATTCTGTTCAATTACCTCGATCGTGGTTTTATTTAATCTGAAGAACAGCATCCTACTTTTTGACCCGTCCACTGTTTTATCAAGTGCTAATCTTATATCTAACACATCTCTGAATATAGTTATAAAACCATTCGCATCATTAGTTTTCAAAACAACGTGATCCAACCGATTAACTGCTGTTTCGTCAATCAATGGTTGTAGAGGAAGTTCTCCTTCCACATGTTCAATGACAAACGAAAATAGACCTCTACTCAGTTTGGGTGGTAAAAAGAGAGTCTTCCATTTTCTGGTCGTGCGATCTAGGAAATTTTGTCCTTCACCTATTGATGATTCGTAAATGCCATGCGCTTTAGTTTTTAGAGCCCTTACTGTTTGATCCATATTTTTCGTTCCAAATGCCAATCCGGCAAGACCCTCGCCGTTCTGTTCTAGCACATAGTTAACGAAAACAGATCCAGGTCCTTGTCCGTCCGCTGATAAAAGCTCCAGGTAGGTGTTCTCGAAATTGAATATTGAGTTGATTGTTCCCAATTCTTTGTGAGTCCCATGCCAAACGGGGGGCATGCCGAACAATTTAGTATAATTAGTTTCTGCCAGTTCTATATCTCTTACAGCAACGATTACGTGGTCTATTGTCTGAATCATGTTTTAATTATAAACACAAATTGACCAATTTTTTCCGCAAGTCGCACTGAATTTGAAACTGTATTAGGAGTTCATTCGACAAAAATTTCTCGACTCTTTCGCATAGATTTTATATTTTGATCAACAATTAAATCTGTTCGGGACCGGTCCGCTCAAATTGGGTTTCAAAGATTATTTCAAGATTCGACCTGCTTTTGAACAAATCTTTATAGTAGTGACTGGTTGGGAATCTAGAGTACACTTGCACCTCATAAGGAGAGCGATGCTTAGCGAGTAAAAAGCCGACGTAAAAAGGATGAAATATGATTAATCTTGATAGAAAAAATAATATTTTTTATCTAACACTTGATAATGAAGAAAATCGATGGAACACCAAATTTGTTCGCATCATCAGTGAAGCGATCGACGAAATCGAAGCTTCACAGGGCGCTGCAGCACTTGTGACAATCTCAAGTAGTTCAAAATTTTTTTCTAATGGATTGGATCTTGATTGGATTTCTAAGGCAGAGGGCCCAGATAGGGATGCTTTTCTTCCCGAGTTTATGGCTTTGATGGGTAATATTATTACGTTATCGATTCCGTCCGTCTGCGCCATTAATGGCCATGCCTTTGGAGCGGGCTTCATGCTGGCCCTCTGCCATGATGTTAGGTTCATGCGAAAAGATAGGGGCTTTGCCTGCGCTAATGAAATTGAAATTGGTATGTTGATCCCAGAGCCTGAATTGGCATTATTTAGACATAAACTGCCTGCGAACGTTTTTTTCGAAACAGTGCAGTTGGCCAGACGATGGACGGGCCCTGACGCTGCTCATGCAGGCATCGTATCAGAAGCGGTTGATCTTCCGGATCTTCTCCCCAGGGCCATAGAAAAAGCAGAATCATTGGCACATCTGGGTAGTAATCGCCAACTATATCGAGCTATGAAGGAGCGTTTGTTTGGAGCGTCGGCTTCAATTAATGATGTGCATGGTGCGGCTCATTTGCTGAAAACCGGTCGTCCATAATTTGATTTAGTAACTTTTGGAATAGGCTTGCAGATCCAACCAGGTCTGGTTGCGAAGTGGGTGCTTATCCCTAATTTATTTTGATTTCGACGGTTTTTTTAGCTTCAAGCATATCAGCATTAATGGACGATAAAAGGGCTCAAAAAAGATGGGCATAAAACAAATTGGGCTGATGGGTTTCTGTATGTGTTCCGTGATGCCGGTATTGGCGAAGCCGCAAATCCTGTTTATCTGCTTTTGAACAAATACTGGTTTCGGCACGTAAGAATTGCATAAACTTTATCACTCGCGGTTTGAACANAAAACGATGATGTTAGCTCTTTTCCTATTACTGCTCGTATTNGGGCCGACCATGTGGTTAAACTTCGTGTTCAATCGGCATGATAAGGTCTTGGTCGATATGCCGTTTACGGCTGGAGAGNTAGGGCACGATGTTCTNCGGGAGAATGGGCTGGAGNGNGTTTGCATCGAAGAGACACGCGGTGGGGANCACTTTGATGTTAGAGAAAACAAGGTGCGAATTGTCGGACAACGGTTATCTAGGAAAAGTCTCACTGCCATTTCGGTAGTTTGCCATGAGATTGGTCACGCCATTCAGCATGCTGAAAAATATAGGCCTCTAGAGCAGCGTACTCTGATTGTAGAGCGTACGGCATGGATTTCACGCGCAGGCAGTGCCATTTTATTTCTTGGGTTACCGGCNATATATGCNACTGGCTCCTATTCGCTGATCAAGGTATGTTTAATTTTGGTAATCCTGTCAGCGATCATCGGGCTAGNNATCCACCTTATTACTCTCGATGTCGAACTAGANGCTAGTTTTAACAGAGCGCTTCCGATTATCAGAGAAAAGGTTCCCGAGGATTACCACGAGGCATGCCGTTCTGTGCTGCGAGCGGCAGCGCTGACTTATGTGGTCGGAGTGATTGGAAACTTATTTTCTCTGCGTGCTATTTGGCTGCTTATATCCAGATTGACTTAGCATCGGTGCTGGTAGATTATAAAGCCTTTNTACTTTTGCNTNGNATAGGCGNCAACAATGTCAAAAAAAATTTTTGTCGTTTTTGGACATCATAATACTTCGACGTCTTTCAATGCCGCTATCAGAGACACTTTTGTCGAGGAGGCTGTCTCATGTGGGCATGACGTTGATTTGGTTAATCTCTTCGAAGAGACTGAAAAACTCCCGTTTTATAATGGTGAAATTAACCCCGTTCCCAAACTCGTTGTGGACTANCANAAACGTTTNGACANCTGCGACNTNATGCTGCTCATAGGTTCTTGTCATAATCTTAGACTTAATTCAATCCTCGAAAATTGGATTGACTGGGTTTTGCACCCGCCATGGTTTTTCAACTACCGTTCTATTTTTCCGGACAGCAAATTTTTCAAAAACTACGGATACCCGATTGCGGGAGCCATGAAAGGAAAGCTGGGCATTGTTTCTATAACTTATGGTGGCCCAATGGTGACATATTTTAATTTTTCGCTCTTTGACAATATACCTTACCGGAGGATTAAAAAATCAGTGTTTCAACTGGGAGGGCTAAAAACCGATTACCTGAGATTCTACTCTGTGCTCCCNAGCATGANTGCCGATGTGTTCGAACGTCACATGATGAAAGTGAGGAGACTTGCTAGAAACCTATAGATAACGGTAATCCTATAGATTATGGGCGGCCGTCAGANAAAATGAGCCTGCGCTTGTTAGCGATGAACGGTACTTGCTTTAATGTTTTGAGACTCGTGGTTTTGCAACCTTGCTTTCTTCGCCTCAGATTTACAGCGTTTTGAACAATGCGTTACCTCGTCCCAGCATCTAGACCATTTTTTGCGCCAAGCGAAACTCAGACCACAATTAGTGCATATTTTGTGTGGCAAGTTGCACTTTTTCGTCATAACACGTCATACAGTTAAAAAGATATACCACCAGTAGTACTTTCTCTGAGCTGCATCAGATCAGTTGGTTTGGCTGAGGCAGTGCATATCCATCGCTTTTGGGGGGCTGAAACCTGCTTTGCTCCAGAATTTCGTAACAGGTTTCGCAACAAATTTGATAGCCCAAAACGGCGCATGTTACGTAANTTCCTTTGTTAANAATAGAANATGTCATTTCCGAGAAAACTTGAGGAGAAGTAATATGCCTTTAATTGATCTTACGCCAGACGAGCTTTTAAAAACAACCCGTTCAGTGCGCAAGAGGCTCGACCTTACCAAGACAGTACCAATGACAATTATTGAGGAGTGCATGGACTTGGCGTTGCAGGCCCCTACGAGTACTTATGGTGAAAACTGGCGTTTCATGGTTGTAACTGACCCAGATAAGAAAAGAGCGGTAGCCAAATGGTATAAAAAAGGGCACGAACTCTTCGTTATCAGGAAAAATCTATCGCAAAAGGAATCCAAAGATGTGTCCTCTCCAGGAAACCGAGTCTTGAGTTCTATTAATTATCTCGCCGAAAATNTTCAGGATATCCCAGCANTGATGGTCCCCTGTATCCTGGGGCGACTTGACTCAGAGGATGTTGCTTATAACGTTCAATATCAAGCCACCATGTATGCTTCAATTATCCCAGCGGTTTGGAACTTTATGCTTGCCGCACGGGCTCGGGGTTTGGGCACATGCTGGACAACNTTACATTTGCCGTTCGAACAGGAAGTGGGGAGCATCTTGGAGATTCCAGTTCAAGAGGTTACTCAAATAGCCATGATCCCGATTGCTTACACACTGGGAACAAAATTTAAGGCGGCACCACGAAGACCGTTGCATGAAGTTATGCGCCTGAACAATTGGTAAGTCCTCAAATCTGCTGAGAGAGCGCATGCCATCGTTTGAAATCGCGTCAACGTGCTTGTCTTGTGTAGCTGTCTCACAATCGCTTAATGCCATTCTGGGGCGGCTTCTGCAGACAATAATGCTTGTAACAAACAGTGTGAACCCATTAGTTTTAGATATCGCCCACTAGGGTGCTAACCAAACAGGTAAACCCAGGCCGGAAAGGAGCCAAAAGCCACTCAAGAAAATTAGAAACACAGCAACCATGAACGCTCTCATTTTTTTACCTCACTATCAGTAGGGNACACTGGACATNCATTAACTCATCAGATGCTTAGCAGTCAGCATCTNTATTACGCATCATTNAAGCTAATATCTTACTAACAGTTTATTGACTTCAGAATAAATTTTAATAATGTTTCTATTTTTGCAATCCATATCACGTTTGCTTATAACGCTTTTGTNTCAACGATTAAAACACTGACGTTCTCAGCGTCTTCTAGCTNCAAGGTGATATCGATTCGATACAACCTTACCCACTATCAGTCCCAAGATAATATAAACTGGCGCGGTCAGCATTGCCAAGATTGACTCCCCCGTCAGTAAATTCACCGAGCCATCGGATAACAATTGCCCCATGCCTCTCTGATAGGGGATGACGTAATAGTTTATTAAGAGAGGAGGCATCAACAAGCCATACAATATCAAAAAGCCTGAGGCAAGCATTGTTGCCTTGGCTTTTTTTGGATCATGATCTTCATTGGGGGTTCTATGCANATACTTGCGGTAGTTAATTTGTCGCTCTGTCACCATGCCGACTCTGGACAAGAGTATAATAGTTGTTATGCTCAAACCCGCACCCAGAACAGCTGGATTGAGGTAACTAGGTAGCTGGATAAAGCCTAAATAATCAAGACCTGCTGGAATTACGTTTCCAAAAAAGCCTGCAATAATGCCCCAAAAGGCGGCTTCTGCTGTGATAGATTTGCTCCAGACACTCATGAACCCCACCGGCCCCCAACTAGAAGCGAAAACAGTGCCAATGAAAAGCATTAGCCAAAAGATGTTCGGTGGGAAAATAAGGCAGAGGAGAAGGACAACGACACCGGTTGCAAGCATAGCAAGCCTCGAGGTGCCTAGGGTTAATTCCTCTTTGCGTGAGAGTACGTCATTGCTAACACTGAAACCGACGAGAGAAAGAAAAGTCGATGCGGACGATAGAGCTGCTGCCATAATGCCAGCTAGTAAAAGGGCGCCTAAGAAGTCTGGAACCAGATTTTTGGCTGCCCAAATTATTACTGTCTCAGCCGGCGATATCTCGGCGTTAGCCACATTGATCAATCCGCCAACGCCGTAGATTAGAATCTGCATGAGAGCGACTGCGAAGCAGGCGTATATGGCGGCGCGGATTACCACATGCTCGTCCCGTGCCATAAGATGCCGGCTGGCTTGCCAGGGGCCCACCGCATAAACAAAGCCCCATGACATATCCATGACGAGGCTCCAGATAAGGTAATCAATGGGTGTTGCCCATTCGGTGCCGGATCCTATTGTTCCATGCCAACTTGCGATGTCATGTTTACTTTTGATGCGAGTTAAGTCCTCAACGGCCTGTGCGGTTCCTCCCATTCCTTCAACAATGTAGTAGACAAAAAAAACTGTTGCAGTGCAAAATAAAAGAAACATCAGTGTATCCGTTAAAATGACTCCCTTGGAGCCGGAGTACATTGTAAATACTGTATAACTCAACCAGGCCAGCACTATTGCTGAAAAATAATGTAGCCCGGTTAACTCAGATAGGAGGATGGCCGCGCCTTGAGTGACCACAACTAGGTACCCGCCGAGGCCAATAATTATGGTTAGTCCAGCAACCTGCTGAACTCTTTGGCTATCAAATCGTTGCCCAAAAAAATCAGCCACGGTTGGCGCCTCACTGCGCCGCAGAAACGTGCCAAAAAACAGTGCGCCATATACATATCCGATTACGGCAATGCCCGGCATTAATATATAGGGGCCCAATTGGCCGTCATAAGTGAACCCTGCCTCGCCGAGGAAAATTGATGCGCTAAAGACGCTTGCCACTAGGGTACCGACGATAAGAATGGTTGGTGCCTGACGGCCAGCGACAAAATAGTCGTCTAATCTTTTTACGCTTCTACCTGCATAGAGGCCGACTAAGATAAAAACAATCACGCTACATGTGATTGCGAGCGAAAAAATATTCAAGCTAATTTTGCCTTCGGGGCGAACACAAAATTTCTAATCTATGAGACTTTTCGTGTCGAGTAAGCCATACCATCACTTTTAACCGCGAGCGGCAAGCGCATTTAATTGTTCTTTTGTGGCTGGTTTTTGATACTTTTTTTTCCAGCTGCTGTAGGGCATTCCATAAACTGCTTCTTGTGCCTGTTCAATATCGATATCTGCTCCCTGCTTTTCGGCCTCCGCCATGTACCACTTGCTAAGGCAGTTGCGGCAAAAACCTGCAAGGATCATAAGATCAATATTTTGAGCGTCTTTATTTTCATCAAGATGAGTTATGAGACGTCTGAAAACCGCTGCCTCTAAATCTCTTAGCTGTTCAGGTTCCAACATATGTGATCCTCTGAATTTAAGCACTAGTTCAAGTGTGTGGGTTAATCAAAAGTTCTATCGGGTAAAAATTTGATGGGTATAACCCTCGGGAATCGGGGGATGCTGAGGATTAGCGGACCGTTTGTGGCGGATCTCTCGAAACTGCGTCGCATTACTAGGCTTGAATAAAACGAGATCCCCATCCGACAAGGATTTTATATAGTACTCGTCAATAATGGAACCACCCAAAGCCAATTGCGTTTTTTCTGTAATCAAAATGAAACCATGCTCGATCATGATTGATTCGGAAAACCGTTCTCTCCGGAATTCCTTATTGTGGTGATATAGGATCAATTGGTCTACCGTGGCAGTGTCGCTGTCTCGTTCGATGATCTCAGACCAGTCCGTATGAAACTCATCGTATTGGACATATGTCTGAAAACGGCCGTTTAGCTGATCTGATAAAATATTTGGGGCTTTGATAAAGGTCTTACTTTCTTTCCCGAAAACACCTGAAACAGTCAATGAAAGTAGATTGTCCTTCAATAGTATCGTGCTACTTTTCCCATCTAAAACGATATACTTTTCGCTGCCATTTGGAATGATGTTAAAGGAACGCTTCGGGTAAGAGCGCAAAATTGAGCTAAAGATGATAGTTTTGCCAAAAACTTGTGCATGGGATTCCCCAGTGGACTCAATCCAGAACCCTTGGAGAGCTGCCTCTGTATTGTCTTCAGTCATTCCGCATGAGGTTAAAACGGCTGAAGCTAAAATAAGAATGACGGCTTTGACAGATCCCATTGCGACGGTTTCAGTTCACTGATTTTTATTACAAACTGAACTAGATGCTACGTCGCTTGCAAAACGTTTAAAGTGTATGCGCTGACTGACGGATACCGCGCAAGCGACTTGCAAAATCTTTAAGACCCGCGCACTTTGGTAATTGCNGANCCTCAAGGATCTAGCGCTTTCGAACACGCCATGGTNTTGTGCCCACGCCCGTCGCTCCGGGCTGTTGAGGCTTTGCTCTTTGAACNAGCACCTTCGCGGCGGTCGGGGCGGAGATACCGGACGTCCTCATGAAACAACCGCACTGCACGCCGTCTCGTCCTGCGTATAAGCTTCTGCATCTAATTACCCTTTTGTTAAGCTGCCAATTTAGTGCACCGTCGACTCCGGGGTATCCAGGTCGACCGGTAAATATACCGGTTCTATGTCTACTACAATCTCCTTTCTCTTTTCGATCCATTGTCTCCTGACCTCGATTGCATCTTGCATGCTCGGCACAAAGCCAACTTGACCAGCAGTATGATCAGTGAGCTTGTATAACCGCATTAAAAACGATGCGCTTGATATCCCCTTTTGGGTTACGGACCATTCTGGAATTAAGAGTTTGCTGACCATCTGTTATGCTCCTTTACTTATTTATGAGACCTTTGCGATCGTTATCCAATTAAAGGTTCTATAAGCTTTTACGCGACTCATTGCCAAACCAGACGAATATCATTAATGCATATTGATAATCTGTGATATGATATATTATTATAGCAGTGTGGATTAGAGGGCTAGTTTCGGCTTTTATAGCTAATTT
>NZXB01000059.1 GCA_002701765.1 Porticoccaceae bacterium | reverse complement strand
CCTTTAAAATTTCGACTCGCTCAATGTTTGGCAAATCGCTGATCTGACTCATCATCCTAACTCTTGGAACCCCGTCAATGTATACCACCACAGTTGGCTCTACCCCCGGATTATTCGAACCGTTACCAAATCCGCGAATGAAGTAAGCAGCGTCTCCAAGATTCTGGTACTGCCTTGCCTCAAATCCTGGAATCTCATATTGCAATTCAAAAATATTAGTAATGTTTGCATTAGTAATCTCTTCTGCAGATATAACGCTCAGAGCAATAGGGACCTCCTGCAAGGTTTGTTCTCGTTTATTTGCAGTAACAATGATCTCCTCTATTTGGGCAACTGCAGGCGATCCCGCGGTTATTAGCAAGCTACCGATGATTGAGCAAATTGACCAAGTCTTGATTATCCTCGAATTCATATTGATGTCCCCTTTTCCCCCATTGAAATGTCAAAGCTATTCGTAAACAAATATTCAGAGCTTTATTAAGCGCAGTGTAATTAAAGAATCGCTAAAATAAAGAAACGTATTTTGGATGCTTTTTACTTAATCATAAATGAATATTTTTGATGAACTGAATGACCATAAAGCACCTATGTGAATGTGGTGCAACCCCGTTGAGCATGATAGCCTATATGCTATAAGTTAGGAATAGCCATAGTTACTATTAATTCGGCAAAACTTTGGTTCTACTTGATAAAGTTTCCTCTGGCTCTTTGCAGCCTTCATTTTGACGTCTACAAAATCTATGCATAAATAAATGAGTAGCTCAATTTGGGTCTGGCCTAATAGCTCGACCGTTCGAATTTTATGAACCAAGGCTTAACTATTCAGATTCAAATAATTAGTTAATAAACTGATTATATTGAAATTTTTAGTTGATCTCGCAATCGGAGGAAATTAGAGTGGGTAAGTTTAAACGATTAAAATTTAATCACTTTTTGTCAGCTAAACTCTGTGCGGGGCTCTATGCTGGCTATTGAAGAGGGCGGGATTATGATCACAGCAAGGAACACAAATTTTTTAACCAAACTGATTTGTTTGGCTACTGTTGCTTTTGTTGGACAGGTTTATGCACAAATGGAAGAGATTATCGTGACCGCTGCTAAGCGCGAGCAGACGCTTCAGGAGGTGCCTGTCGCCGTATCGGTGGTCAGTGAAGCTGTTATAGATAGAGCACATATTGAGGATATGTTCGATCTCCAAGGAGTTGTTCCGTCATTCGAGGCGAGGCAATATCAGAGTTCGCATGACGCCACGTTTTTTATCCGTGGATATGGCAACGGATCTAATAACCCGGGAATTGAGCCCTCCGTCGCGATGTACGTCGATGGGGTTTATCGTTCGCGAATGCAATCGCAACTTATGGACCTTCCGAACCTCCAACGAGTCGAGATCTTGAAAGGACCGCAGAGCACGATTTTCGGAAAGAATTCCTCGGCAGGAGTGATTAACATAGTTACTAAAAAACCTTCTCAAGATTTTGAGGGAAAGGTCAAGACAGAGGTCGGTGACTATTCTGCTAGGAAATTCCAGGCTTACGTGAATGGTGGTTTGACAGATGCGGTTGCAGCAAGCCTGTCTGTTACCGTTAACAAACGAGACGGTTACAGCGAGACCATTTTTAATGAAAATGAAGACGTAAACGATACTAATAGAAAGTCCGCTCGCGCCGATATCTTCGCCGATCTGTCTGACACGCTAACTATGCGTTTGATTTATGATTACAGCGATGTCGATGAGATATGCTGCACGGTTGGTAATACCGTCGGCGGTCAATTTTTTGCCGCTGCTCGTGCGTTGGGAGCGTCTAACGAAGAAGGCAATCCCTTNACCTANAAATATAGTCCCAACTATGATCCAGAAAACAAAGTAAAGAACCGGGGCTTATCTGTTCATTTAGAGAAGGATCTTGGCTTCGCTACGCTGACCAGCATTACCTCGGACAGACGCTCAGACAACGTCGCCACTATTGATATTAGTTTTGATAGTGCCGACATGTTTGCTCCTGCTCCAAAAGTCATCGATTTGGAGAACTTTTCCCAGGAGTTTCGNTTGACTTCAAATGGTGATGAGAGGTTGGACTGGCAAATCGGTGCTCTTTATTCTCAAGAAGATCTTTACCATGAGTTCCGTCTTACATATGGTCCTTTATGGAAGAATTATATTGATCTTCTCGCNGGAGGNAACGGAAGTGGGGGCGTCATCGATCTTGTCGATTCTTTGTTAGCGCCTATCGGTTACCCCGGNGGTAGCTTTGGAGCAGGCCAAGGCACCCTTGAAGTTTTCACTCAGGATAATAAATCATTATCCATTTTTGCGCAGGTAGAGTTCGAGGTAACCGAAAAGTTGACTGCCACGGTTGGGGTCAGTTACTTTGAAGATGAGAAAACGGTGACCATGGAGCATACTAATACGGCTCGCTTCTCCCAACTCGACNTGGTGCAGATAGGCTATCAAGGTGCTCTAGCAGGTTATTTAGGGCAGGTTTCGGCTCAAGTGACGCAAGGATATCTGGCGCAAGCTACAGCAGGGTTCCTGGCTCAGGCAGTTCCTCAATATATGGCAGCAGGGCTTTCTGAGGAGGCGGCGACAGCTGCAGCAACGCCGGACGCGGAGGCGTTTGCAGCAAGTCAAACCGCCGCTGCGCAGGCTTTTGCCCAATCTCAGCTCCCTCTTTACATGGATGCAGCGATGCAATTTGCTTCNGCCGCATCAACTGATCCAACGCAAAANCAGTTGCTCGCNTTCCAGCCATTGCAGGTTCTGCCCGGAAAAGTNGGTTTNCCNAACGCGGGGTTTGATGGGTTGAGCGATGACAATAACGTTGATTACTCGGTTAAATTGAGCTANGAGCTAAANGATCAAGTGACTCTTTATGGCGGGATTGCCACAGGATATAAGGCTTCCCAGTTTAATCTTTCGCGGGATTCGGCACCCAGTGCGGCAGAGGTTGCCGCCATAACGCAAGCTGGGGGGGTAATGCCAGCAAATTTGGTTCTTGGTCTTCGAAATGCAAATCCCGAGGAGGGTGAAGTTATTGAAGTTGGCGCCAAGATGCTGTTCGAGAAGGGCAGCTTAAACATTNCCTATTTTGATCAGACTGTGGAAGATTTCGTTACGAATACATTTGTGGGAGCTGGCTTTGTGTTGTCAAATGCCGGGGAGCAATCCGCCAAGGGCCTTGAATTTGATTTGCTCTACAGCCCGACTGAGAACCTTGATTTGGCGCTGTCTGGAATGTTTATTGACTCAAAATACGATTCATTTGTTGGTTCGGCCGCCGGTGATATCAGTGGTCAGGATGTAGAGGGTGTGCATCCAGAGTCTCTATCTGCCTCCATCACTTGGAACTGGGAGGCGAACTCATTGAGCGGGTATGCCCGGGTTCATTATCAGCATGACAGTAACGTTGTAATAAGACCTGAGCCCGGAGCTAATGAGCTTCTGGCTGTAAATGGCCATCATGAGCGATCTAGAGGATTGCTCAATGCTAGCATAGGAGTGGAAAGAAATGGCTGGGAAATGACCCTCTGGGGAAGAAACTTAACCAATGATGAGTTTTTGATTACAGCATTTCCGGCCGTTGGTACTCAGCAAACGCAATGGAGTGGTTACCCCAATGAACCTCGCATGTGGGGATTGTCGCTCAGCAAGCAGTTCTGATTGGATAGAGCTGATTAGTTGAAAGGCGGTTACCTTGGTGACCGCCTTTCTTTATAGAGAGTTCATTTTATTATTTTTAAGCTTTTCTTCTTTGTATTTTGGGCCGAACCAGAGTGCTTTGCGTAGGTNNANNATNNTANNGCTTCCTNAGCANTGGAAATCAGTAAATGCACATAAACGACANAGAAGTNTCTAGGGTGATAGAGATGGCTTGGGAGGATCGGACGCCTTTTGATGCCATCAAAGAGCTTTACGATTTGAACCAAGGACAGGTGGAAAAATTGATGCGGAGGGATCTCTCTAGGTCGGCCTTTCGCTCTTGGCGTAAGCGGGTAAGCGGACGCAAAACTAAACATGNTTCCAGNCGACCCAGCTGCATCTCCAGAATGTNTTGCCCTACTCAATATAAACCCTAATTCATTGATGGTTGGAGGAACAAGTGAAGCAGTTTATTGTGCTTGTTTTGGCGGCNTTTACCCCGTTATTAGCATTCGCTGAAAACACTGATGAGAACAAAGAAGGAGACGCTCAGGTGGTNATAGATGACTTTAACCAANACTCGATTAGTCGTTGGCAGTTTGTTAGCGATCAAGTAATGGGTGGCGTTTCCACGGGGGACGTGGACTTCGTGTTGGACGGNGATGATGTGGTAGCTCATATGATAGGAAGTGTTAGTACTGAAAACAATGGCGGGTTCATCCAGTTTCGTCGAACAATTTCCCTTCCTGATGCGCTCACTGGAATAAGGCTGCGAGTGAGAGGAAACAATCAGCGCTATTTTGTGCATATACGGACAGGAGGGACCGTTCTTCCCTGGCAGTATTACTCCGCGGAATTCTTTGCTTCTGAAAATTGGGAGGATATTGTNTTGCCTTTTAAGAATTTCAGTCGCAGCAGTCGATGGTTGAATCGCATCCTAGAGCCCTCGATGGTTCGCAGTCTGGGAATTGTGGCNTATGGCAGGGACCATCAGGCAGACATACAAGTCNGTAAGTTGGAAGGCTATTAGAAAATCCTCACANAACATCCTTGNCNTCCCTAGGCTGTTNNTNNTGAATGNAGTTAGCATNTANAAAGCGTTTGACACCGGCGCACCTATTTCTGATCATACCCATAGCTTATTGGGACACTTGGTCTGATGACACGAAACAATTCAAAACGAGAAACCGCGGGTCGGGGCCGCTTGTATGGATCGGTTCTTGATACCATAGGCGATACCCCTGCGATACGCTTGAACAGTTTGCCACCGAAACATGTGGAGCTATATGTAAAAGCAGAATTCTTCAACCCGGCTGGTTCAGTAAAAGATCGTTTAGCGGTAAGTATCATCGAAGAGGCGGAAAGTTCGGGTGCATTGCAGCCAGGGCAAACAGTGGTTGAGGCAACGAGTGGGAATACAGGAATTGGGCTTGCAATGGTTTGTTCCGCCAAGGGATACCCTTTCGTCGCAACAATGCCGACAAGTGTCTCNATAGAGCGACGGCGGTTAATGAGGTTTTATGGCGCCCGCGTTGTGTTGACCCCAAAAAAGGATAAAGCCCTTGGCAGNTATAAAAAGGCAGTGGAATTATCGGACAATAATGGGTGGTTCTTGGCAAGTCAGTTNGAGACTCCCGCGAACGCGCTGATACACGAGAGAACCACTGCTCGAGAAATAGTCGCCGATTTTGAGGGAAAACGACTCGACTATTGGGTCACGGGCTATGGAACCGGCGGTACGTTGACTGGAGTAGCTCGATTGTTGCGCAAAGAGCGGCCTGATACGAAAATTATACTCAGTGAGCCAGACAAAGCAGAACTTCTGGCTAGTGGGGAAATGCAATTACGCAGTGCGGCTGGTCAGCCGCAGGAGAGTCACCCGGCTTTTCAGCCTCACATGATTCAAGGTTGGACGCCGGACTTTATTCCTCTGGTACTTCAAGAGTCGCTTGACGAAAAGTTTTTTGATCACTTGGTTCCAATTTGCGAGAATGAGGCGATGGAGTGCGCGGAGAAATTGGCTAAAAAAGAAGGCATATTGACGGGCGTATCGGGCGGAGCAACATTGGCAGTGGCACTGAAAATTGCTGACGAGACACCTGCAGGTTCGGTTATTCTTGCTATGCTCCCAGATACCGGCGAGCGATATCTGTCTGCACCACTATTCGACAAAATCAATACGCATATGAATGACGAAGAGCTGTCTCTATCGCGGTCCACACCCAATTTTCAGCTTTTGGATGAAGAATAGCGGCTTCGTTAAAAAATCAAGATCGGCTAGTTAGTGTGAATGTTTTTCAAATAGGGGACTAACACATGGGAAATCATCGAGACACTGGAATCGTCGTTTATGGCGCTACCGGTTATACAGGGCGTTTGGTGGTCGATTATATGAACCGCCAATATGGAGTTGATGGCGAAATCAATTGGGCCATGGCGGGGCGGAATTTAGATAAATTAAAATCGGTTCAAGATGAGCTTGGTATTGATTCCAGAATCGAGTTAATAGTTGCCGATATGGGTGATAAAGCCTCTTTAAAAAGCATGGTTGAGCGTGCTTCTGTAATATTAACGACTGTGGGACCATATCAGTTGTATGGCAGTGAGCTGGTTGCGGCCTGTGCATCGGCTGGCACTGACTATTTGGACTTATGTGGCGAGCCCGCTTGGATGAAAAAGATGATNGACGAGCACTCGGCGGCNGCTCAAAACAGTGGCGCACGGATTATTTTTTCATGCGGTTTTGATTCCATCCCGTTCGATTTGGGTGTGTTTTTTCTTCAGCAGACNGCNATAGCGCGAATGGCCAAAACTGTATCCCGAGTAAAAGGACGTGTTCGACAAATGCGAGGCTCTTTTTCGGGAGGCACTCTTGCAAGCTTTAACGCGACTATGGCTGCAGCGGCGAAAGATTCCCAAATTATAGAAGCTCTGAAGGATCCATTCGCCCTAACTGGCGGGTTCGTTGGTCCTAGNCAGCCCAAAGGAAATAAACCTTTTTTTGATGAAACGATTCAAAGTTGGGTTGCACCATTCATCATGGCAAGTATTAATACTAAAAATATTCACCGATCGAACCTGNTACTGTCGCATCAGTATGGAGAAGATTTCGTCTATGATGAGATGCTGGTAACAGGGCCCGGAGACGAAGGAGAAGCTCTAGCGAATTCGGTTGCCAATAGCAGTGGTCTCGGTGATGCNAAATTGCTGCCAGGCGAGGGTCCCACTGCAACTGAACGCGCNGAGGGGGGATTCGACATTCTTATGATAGGTGAGTCTGATGATGGACGGGAAGTCCGAATTGGCGTGACAGGGGATTGTGATCCGGGTTATTGCTCTACAAGTAAAATGTTTGCAGAGAGCGGGGTTTGCCTCTTCCGCAATCCTGATATCGCTGACGGAGGAGTTTGGACACCCGCGCCTGTGTTCGGGTCGCAGCTGATAAGAAGGTTGCGTAATAATGCTGGATTAACATTCGAGGACGAGACGTTAGAGTAAAGGCACGAAGACATTGCCATAGTGCGCATGCACATAGAGGTACCTAACTTTGCCGTCTAAATAATGGCTTACTTTCNNTCTTTATACTTAGATCATTTCTGATGATCACGGGACNGGTNTATTTATGAAAACAAATATTTGCGATTGCATCAGTAAGATTGCGTTAACACTTATCTGCACTATTTCTTCGGTAGTGGCAGCGCCAATAGAGGGGGAGGGGAGACCTGACGATTCGATAATAGAGCAAGTTGTAACTGTCGGTACGCGCGTTCCAGTTAGTTCGATGTTAATAAATGGAAGTGTTGCTAGCCTTCATGATGACGAGTTGAACTTGGTCGGGCACACTCATATTCAGGAGTCGTTGAATCGTTTAGCTGGAATCAATATCAATCGTGGTAACGGTCAAGAATATTTGCCCGCAATCCGGTCGCCTGTTTTGACTGGAGCGGGAGGTTGCGGTGGATTCTTGATGAGCGAAGATGGAATTCCCCTCCGCGCCGCGGGATTTTGTAACATCAATGAACTCTTCGAGGCACATACTGAAGCGGCCGATCGTGTTGAGGTGTTGAGAGGATCGGGTACAGCGTTATATGGGTCAAATGCTATGCATGGCGTTGTCAACGTGGTGACGCCGGATGAAGATGCTCCAAGCGTATTGGGTTTCGATCTGGGTGAGGATGGATATAGCCGTCTGCGCTTTGGGGTAAATGGAGAAGTGTCCGATCATAGGGTGGGATTGCGAGCAACAGTAACGCGTGACGATGGGTATCGTGATGCCTCTGGGGTTCATCAAGAAAAGCTGAGCCTTAGGCATGCTTATATGGGTCGGAACTTCAGTTCTACTTCCGGACTCACTTTTGTAAATTTAAACCAGGAGACTGCCGGATACATTACAGGTTTGGATTCTTACCGAATCGAAGACATTGCNAAACGTAATCCCAATCCTGAGGCATTTAGGGATGCGAAGGCGCTTCGAATTTGGAGTAAGGTTAGCACAGAAAGTTCCCTAGGCATGCTGCTAGTGACGCCATACTTTCGTTATACAGATATGGACTTTTTGCAACATTTTTTGCCTGGGAAGCCTCTTGAGGAAAACGGACAGCGNAGTTTGGGAGTTCAAATTTCCATGCTGNTAGATCCCTCTGACCGNCTAGNGNTGACGGNTGGNGNTGACTTNGAATACACCAGCGCTCATCTTCGTCAGACACAGAGGTTTGAGACTCAAGGGNCAGCTTTTTTAAGAGCCACAATACCCTTTGGAAAGCAATATGATTACACAGTGAATGCAACGCAGTTGGCGCCATTCGCAGAGATTACTTGGGATGCGACCGATAAATTGTCACTGACGCTTGGAAGTCGTTTTGAGGTGATGCGTTATGATTATAAAAATCAGATGCTTTCGGGTCGGACCCGAGAAGATGGTTCTGTCTGTGGCTTTGGAGGTTGTCGTTACAGCCGCCCCCCAAGCGCAGTAAATAGTTATGACAATAGTTCTTTTGACTTATCGGCTCGCTACGAGTTAACTGAAAGCAATGTGTTTTACCTTCGCGTTGCTAGCGCTTTTAGAGCCCCTCAAGCTACGGAACTATACCGACTCCAACGCGAGCAAGAGGTTGCTGACTTAAATCCGGAAGAAATGAAAAGCATGGAAGTTGGGATCAAGTTCGAGGTTGAGGAGCTTTCGATGGTGTTTTCTGCGTACAACATGTCAAAAGATAACGTCATCTTCAGGGACACGAATTACAATAATGTGAGTGATGGCAAAACAGAGCATCGTGGCTTTGAACTCGATATGTCTTACGAACTTTCTGATAACATCAACATCGCGTTCAGTGGCACTCACGTGCGTCACAGGTATGACAACAACCCTGCCATGGTGAGGGGGAGCAATGGCCAAAATGTCCTAATCCAAGGGAATGATGTTGATACTGCACCGAGAAACTTTGGCAGTGCTAGAGTGTCTTGGAAAAGGGGGTTGGATTCATTGTGGGAATTAGAGTGGATAAAAATGGGAGGTTATTACCTCGAACCACAAAATGTTCATCGTTATGAAGGTCATAATCTTTTAAATCTCCGGACGTCATGGAGGGTCAACTCAGATGTCACGGTATATGCTCGCGTGAACAATCTAGCTGACAAATCATATGCCAAACGGGCAGACTATACAGGTTTTACAGGCTATCGTTATTTTCCTGGAACACTCAGAAGTATAAACGTCGGGTTTGATATTTTTTTATGAGGTAAGTCGGATATAAACGAGCTTACGTCAAATAAATGATTTTGAAAAGTCCGAAGCACAATTTGTTAATTAACCACGTTGATGGTTTGCATAGCCATCAGAGACCATTCTTGATTACTAGGGCCTCGTTTCCGTTTGCTCCCCTTGATTCCAATCGATGCATTCCTGCAGGGTAATCCCTCTGCCGCCGAAAATGTCTAGTGCACTCCCAATCGTTAGGTCTATATTGCCCCCAGACAAAAACTTTGTTCTTTTGAGATCTTCCACTGAACGACCGCCACCAGCGTAAGTTGTGGGTAAATTGCAAATGGTCGCCAATAGACTTATGAGCTCTTCGTCCATTCCAGCTTGCAATCCTTCAACATCTGCGCTGTGAATAAGGAACTCATTGCAATGTGCTTCCAAACTTCTTATGGTTTTTGCGTCGATTACTAATTCGGTGAGTGTTTGCCAGCGATCAGTCGAGACAATCCAACCAGCATTACTTTTTCGACAACTTAAATCGATGACTATATGTTCTTTTCCGACCGCTCTTTCCAATTCTTGGAGACGCTCCGGCGCAAAAGATCCTTGGTCGAAAAGATAAGAAGTCACAATAACATGGGAGGCACCTGCCTCTATATACGCTTCGGCATTTTTCGCTGTAACACCTCCTCCATATTGCAAACCACCAGGGAATGTCTTCAGAGCAGAAAACACTTGATCCTGGTTATCCTTGCCAAGTGATATTATATGCCCTCCTTTTAAATCTTTTTCTCGATATAGAGAGGCGAAGTATGCGGCATCATTTGGACTCACATGGTTCACAATCGCCGAATCCGGAGTAAGTTTACCGCCTACTATTTGCTTGACTAGACCGTTGTGGAGGTCTATGCAAGGGCGAAAAATAGACAAGCTCTCCTCCGTCGTAATTTCGTTAGGCTATAGAATGTAAATCGCATGAGAAAGATTCTTTAAAATTAATTATGATAATTCCATCCTTTATTTATTTTGAAAAGCCTATATGCTGGCTATTATTCCTATTTTATCGCGCTCCTGTGCGCATAGAGCTCTTCAAACTTACTTGCCCTTCTCTCCTTTTTTGCCTGAAAAGCTTCTTGCATATCTGCTGCCTGCAGCATCCCGGCTTGCCCGGTCGCAACATAATCCAAGCTATCTGAAACGTTATGGTCTCGACTGTAATTAAGCATAAGTTTTGTGCCATGGACTGCAACGGGAGAATGAGCAGCTATGTCTTTTGCGGTGTTACGCGCATGCGTCATAAGCTGACCATGATTTTTGGAAACGAAATTTACAAAGCCACAGGATAAGGCTTCAGCCGCTTTCATGGGTCGGCTTGTATAAGCAAGCTCACGCGCGAGTCCTGATGGCATAACATGTTGAAGTCGTTGAAGTGTTCAAACATCAGCGGTAATCCCTAATTCAGTTTCCTTAATAACAAAAAATGCATCATCAGTGCAAAATCGAATGTCCGTCGCACATACCAGATCGACACCGCCGCCCA
>NZXB01000058.1 GCA_002701765.1 Porticoccaceae bacterium | reverse complement strand
CAAACTACTTAACTTTGATTATTTTTAATTGTGTTTCTGTTGTTATGGTTTGAATGTCAATGGTTATTTCAGGGATATTTCAGCTAAAAAAGGACTCGTTAAATTTGGCAACATAGGTTGGTTTTCCGCGATCTAGGATCGTTCCTTCTGATGACCTCCTTTTGTTTTAACCCGTATATCTGATTTTTCGGTTAATTAGGACACATTAGGTTTTATTTTCAGTCTTTTTGAAGCCATATAAGTCTGCATTTGACGCAGTTCGAACTGACGGTTGAAAGTACTCAATGATACGTTGTATCATTTCCGGCAGATGGATCGAACGCTGCAAACGACAGCTTCACGTTCTTTGGATTTAAAATATTTTGGCGGTAGCCACTTAATTTTAAAGTCATGATGGCTCTGGCGCCTAAATTCACGGGACACGGCAAAGCACTGTTTTGAGTTGAGGCCGCCAATAATCCGAGTAGCACGCTCCAAAGATTATTTTTGCAATACTTGCTGTGGCATAAAACTTCACTCTCGACTTAAGGCGAAATGACAAAAAACCTCAGTGCAGAGAGGCTGTTCGAAATGAGACGTAGCGAGGCAGGATATTTCTCTAAAAACTATATCGGGTCATATTGATCGTTCGCTTACACACCTTTGGATTCTATTATGAAACAATCCCCTTCAAAACCACTATTGCACTGGAGTTTTTACAGTCGATTAGGTCTTGGGGTCGGATTGAGTTTGTTAATTTGGTGTTCAGTCTTGGCGGTAACCTGACATCAATGGATGTTCGAATTAACAATCTAACCGTTACTTTTAATGATCACCCGGCAATTCATCATTTGACCGCCTCTATTGCTCAGGGAGAATGGCTAGCGGTTGTTGGTCCAAACGGTGGAGGGAAATCGACGTTGCTCAATACTTTGGCGGGGGTGATAACTGCCTACCAAGGTTCGATCGAAGGCCTACGACCGGATACTGTCGCATACTTGCCGCAGCAGACCCAACTTGATAAAAGCTTTCCCATCACGGTTTCTGAGCTAGTAGCAACTGGCTTATGGTATGAACTAGGCTTCATGCAAGCTGTTAGCGCTGAGCAAATGAAACGTTGCGAGAACGCGTTGTCAGCTGTTGGATTGCAGGGTTTTGAAAATCGACTTATTAACTCACTGTCAGGCGGGCAATTGCAGCGGAGCCTGTTCGCTAGGGTTCTTTTGCAAGATCACCCTGTTATTTTGTTGGATGAACCTTTTAATGCGATCGATTCGAAAACTCTGTCGGACTTGACCCTCGTAATAAAACAATGGGAGCGCAAGAAAAGAACCATATTGATGGTGACCCATGACCTCGAGTATGTGCGCGAGCACTGTCCGAAATCATTACTCATTGCGCGAGAATGTATTGGTTTAGGCCATACAAGTGAGGTGCTGACCAAGGATAATTTACAGCTGGCTCGGCATGTCTCCGAAGCTTTCAATGAGCACGCGCCCTGGTGCTTGGATTAACATGTTTGAATTATTAATAGAACCCTTTGTCGATTACCTTTTCATGCGTCGGGCATTAGTTGGCAGTTTAGTTGTTAGTTTGGGAGCGGTTCCAGTTGGTGTTTTTATGACCCTTCGTAGGATGAGCTTAACCGGCGATGCGATGGCGCATGCCATATTACCCGGCGCTGCTATAGCTTATTTAATTTCCGGCTTATCACTGTTAGGACTCACGATTGGTGGGGTGTCAGCCGGCCTGATAGTTGCCTCAATAGCCGGCTTGGTGGCGAGGAGTTCACACCTCAATGAAGATACTAGCCTTGCCGCTTTCTACCTCCTTTCTCTAGCTTTAGGAGTGTTGATTATTTCACTTAAGCAAAGCAACATTGATTTGTTCCATTTGCTTTTTGGCAACATTTTGGCTCTCGACAAAGCTGCGCTATTATTGCTTGCCTCTATCAGCAGTCTCACTGTAATCATTATGGCGGGTATATATCGGCCTCTTGTTATCGAATGTGCAGATCCAACATTCTTGCGCCGCGTTGGCTCTGCAAGTGCGATTGCACATTATGGGTTTTTATTTTTAATGGTTATAAATCTGGTCGCCGGCTTTCATGCATTGGGGACACTTATGGCCATCGGTATTATGGTGCTTCCTGCCACTGCCGCTCGTTTTTGGGCAGTTTCAATGGACGGTCTTTTGATCTCTGCTCTGCTCATTGCAGGCGCAGGATGTTATGTTGGTTTGCTCCTTTCCTTTCATTTTGATTTGCCGTCGGGACCATCGATTATCATTTCGGTAGGCATTTTTTGTATTTGGTCTATTTTGTTTGGATCCAATGGAAGCCTTCTAAAAAAACGGGCGCCCTCCCGGCATCTGGTAGGTTAAGTTTATGATGAACATCAAAACCAGTTTTCTGTCAGCGACCATATATGTTGTGCTTGCATGGCCTTCAATCTGCGCTTCGGAGTCAAACATACAAATTGTCACCAGTTTTACAATATTAGAGGATCTAACACGAGAGCTAAGCGGAGACTATGTCGATGTTGTAAATTTGGTTCCCCGTGACAGCGATGCACATGTCTATCTCCCCAAACCATCTGATTCGATTGCCATTGCTAACGCGGATCTTGTGATCTTGAATGGATTAGGGTTTGAGGGTTGGATGGTTAGATTGCTGGAGGATGCTCGCAAAGGAAATAAACATCTTGTCGCAAGCGATGGCGTGCGGCTTCTCACTGAGAACGATGAGATTGATCCTCATGCCTGGCAAAGCTTCAGTAATATTCAAGTGTATATTCAAAATATTTCGAACATGCTGCTCAAACTATTACCCGAACGAGAACAAGATTTGATTTTCCGTCGAGACAAATACCTAAGAGTGATTCTCAGTTTGCAGCAACAGTTTAAAGACCGAATGGCTAAAACGCCTTCCGCTGAGCGAGTTGTGGTCACCAGCCATGATGCGTTCGGATATCTTGGCCGAGAATTTGACATTCAGTTCCTCTCGCCGCTTGGTCTTAGTTTGGATGAGGAAGCATCTGCCGAGGATTTAGCATCGTTAATTAATCAAATCCGGGGCAAAAATGTTGCGGCTTTATTTGTCGAAAACATTAGCAATCCAAAACTACTAGAGATCATTTCAATTGAGACAGGTGTTGGAATTGGTGGCAGTCTTTATTCGGATGCTTTAAGTGATGAGGACGGACCAGCGGCCACTTATGTCGACATGATGACACATAATTTGAATTCCATAATTGGGGCTTTCAACTAACCTATTCGTTTAAGCAAACCCTCGGGATACTGTTTTAAAAAGGCCATGATTTTGAGCAAGACAGGAGTTTATGTATAAAGATGACCAACAGGTGGAAAAATGGTTTTAACTTCTTAAATGGTGATTGGTTTTGTATTGAAGGGGCAAAGAAACATGTGTCCGCAGAGAACATGCTTTGGACACTGCGCTCACATCATGGTCAACGCAGCACGTTCATTAATATTGGCGCTTAATCAATAGAGTTGGAGATGTAATATGAGTAGCATTGAAAAAGTTCCCGTCACAATTCTTACGGGTTTCTTGGGGTCAGGCAAGACGACACTCCTCAATCGAATTTTGACGGAAGAGCATGGTAAACGCATTGCCGTCATCGAAAACGAGTTTGGTGAGGTTGGTATTGATCAAGGACTGGTTATAAACGCCGATGAGGAAGTTTTTGAAATGTCTAACGGTTGCATCTGTTGCACCGTCAGGGGAGACTTAATCCGCGTTCTCGGCAATCTGATGAAACGGCGCGATAAATTTGATTATGTTTTGGTCGAAACAACAGGTCTTGCCGATCCTGGCCCGGTTGCCCAGACATTCTTTATGGACGACGAGATCGGCAGCGAGTTCGCGCTGGATGGTATTGTCACGCTTGTGGATGCGGCACATATCGATCAACAACTCGGCCGCAGTGACGAAAGCACCGAACAAGTGGCATTTGCAGATGTCTTAGTCTTGAATAAGACTGATCTCGTATCAAGCGAGTCAATCGACGAGCTAGAGTCAAGATTACGAGAGATGAATCGCATGGCTAGAGTTGTGCGTAGCGAGAGGGCTGATGTCCCGGTTGAGATCGTTCTCAACCTGGGTGCATTTGATCTTGATCAGGCGCTTGAACGTCGTCCCACTTTTCTTGAGCCGGAGTACCCGTTCGAATGGACTGGCGTTTATAGCGTGGAGCCCGGCCGATATGTGCTCACTCTTGAGGAGGGGCCAGATCCCAATATGTCATTAGTCGTGGTAATGGATCAGGGTGTCGGTGATGAAGCGCTTCGTGAAGGCGCTGAGTGGTGCGTCAGACGCTATGCGGAACCAGCAAAACCCATAGCGCCCGGAGTGTCGATTCCTCTCGGAAAACATGTGGATTTGCAACTTCAGTCTGAGGGTCGCAAGGCATTCATCTTAGAGATTGATGCGCCTTCGAACATAGGATTATTCACCCAACATACAGCCGAGGAATTTGATATCAAGTTATTCAATCAAGATTTGAAGGCAGAAACTCAGCTGCCTGTCGAGGCCGAACGAACTTGGGTTGCTCAGCACGAACACGATGATGAGGTTGGCTCAATGGCAATCGAAAAAGATGGAGATGTCAATATAGATCTGATGAACGCTTGGCTTAGCAAGCTACTCGCTGAGAAAGGCATTGATATTTTCAGGATGAAGGGTTTTATCAGCGTTGCGGGTGAATCGCGCAGATTTGTCTTTCAAGGCGTTCACATGCTCTTTGATGCGCAGCGAGATAAAGAGTGGGGTGACACACCTCGCCGCAATCAACTTGTATTCATCGGCCGAAATCTTGACGAGGAAGCTATGCGGAGGGACTTTGACGCATGTCTGAACTGACAGACGTAGCCCCAAAAGGGGCGCTTCGAANNGGCTGGNACGGATTAGTTGACGACTATGCTATTGCTTGCGAGTGGGCTTTAGGTGGCAATATTGTTCTGATTGGAGATGTTGCAGGTGGAGTAAGGTCCTTTGACAGCAAATCAGGAAAGATCATTTGGCATCTCAAGGCGATTCATGATGGAGCACTGATGACAATGCGCGTGCATCCGGACGGGCACTTGTTAGCTACGGCAGGACAGGATGGGCAGGTTCTGGTTTGGGATTGCCATCAAGGAAAAGAGATTTCGAGAATGAGGCTCGGTTCAGGGTGGGTTGAGCACTTGGCGTGGTCTGCTGATGGAAGTTGGTTGGCAGCAACTTGCTCTCGCGAATTATGGGTCTTTGACACTGCCGGTGCAGAGATATGGAGATCCGGAGAGCATCCAAGCACGATCAGTGCCATTGCATGGTCTAAATCTAATGAGTTGGCAGTCGCGTGTTATGGCAGAGTAATTTTTTACGATGTGGCGACTCGAGATGTGCAACAACGACTCGAGTGGAGAGGTTCTCTAGTCTCGATGATCCTTAGCCCTGATGGAGATATCGTTGCATGCGGTAGTCAGGACAATTCCGTGCATTTTTGGCGTCGCTCGACAGGACAGGACTCAATGATGTCCGGATACCCCGGCAAACCAAGCAATCTTGCTTTCGACCACAGTGGAACACTACTAGCCACGGGCGGGGCTGAGACTGTAACCGTATGGAGTTTTGAGGGAGATGGACCGGAAGGGACGAGCCCGGGGCATTTGGAACTCCATACCAAGCCCATTTCCAGTCTCGCTTTTGCCCCCAGAGTGAGTCGTCTTGCCTCCGGAGCGAGGGATGGGTCCGTTGTGCTTTGGTCATTAAAGGGTAATGGGGAGGGTGGTCCCATTGGCGCGGCACTGATGACAGATCGCGTTAGTGCTGTTGCTTGGCGCCCAGACGGCCGTGCCCTCGCCGCTGTCGATGGACGAGGTGGTGTGTGCACTTGGCGAGTAAGTTGATAACGCTACTTGACTGATTANATTTATCGAAATTTTCTTGCTGAAAAAACTAATCCGAATCGGTAGTCCTTATGAGCGTTAAAAGTCACCTAAACGAATTGGCTCGGACGCTGTTAATTCATCAAATAAACATAATCTGAACGCGAGGTGAAAAATTGAAACGTCAAAAGAGCCCATGTATTGACGTATGCAAATTTAATGGCCCGAGGGGATGGTGCATGGGCTGCGGTCGAACTCGAGAGGAGTGTAAAAGCTGGAAATCGATGAAACCCTATGCCATAAAAAAGTTGCAAAAGGAATTGAGCAATAGACTGGTTCAAATCAGCCGATTAAATGAGTGAGTATTTTCTCAACCGAATTCGACGGGGGATTTTCTCACTGTGTCACGGAAATCGAGTCGTAATCTTGGCTCATATTTCAAGGGATAATCCTTCGGCATTTGCCGATTTGCCCTCAATTACTTCGACTAGTTTTTCCATGCGTCTTCGCGTTAAAAGCGAGGGCGTTTCGGAGGGATCCGGATCCAGAGCTTTATCAAACTCTTCTGTTTTCTTTAGAAGTGTGTCTTCGAGTATTGTTGCCTGAAGGTTTTCGGTTTCGAGATTGTCTGTCAGAAGCTTACTATCTTGTAATTTCACATCCTCAAGTTTTGCATTGAGNCGTTTGTCTCCGAGCTTTAATGCGAATATCTGCTGGTTTACCAAGTCAGTCGCTAGTTTTGCATAATAGCTAGACTCTGTTTGCTGTAAGTCGAGCTTATCAACAATTCGCTGACTGTTATTTTTGGCCTCNAGCGCGAGATTTTGTCTGTAAGNGGCGTTATCACTTGTAAGAAGTTTCCTATTTACGGATTGACGGTCCTTAAATGCGGCAAGTTGATTTGCATTACGTGCCGCTTTGAGCTGCTCTACTCGGGCAGTTTCATTAGTTTTTGCTCTTAACTGAGCAAGCCTCGCTGCCCTTAGCTCTTCTCTTGTCTTTTGACCGATGAGTTTGGCCTCTAAAGGATTTTTTTCCCCCGCTTTTTCGAGTTGGCGTTTTCTAGCCACCACTTCAGCTACTTTCGCATTGAAAGCCTGCAAAGCCATGGCGTTTGTAGGTGAGTTGCTTACATTCGACATCTGAATAAATTTCCTTTCAAACTATAGTAAGATTCCGACAATACTTTTTTCTGTTCATTCTGCGACGCCAAATTTTTTCCTTGATTGGCATCGGAATGTCTATGTCTAACTTTTAATTTTTGCCGAGATTGCCCAGTTCCAAGTGTTCATTTTTTATCCAGTTCGAGCTTCACTGAGCATTNTGGCATAATCATTCCTAACAAGTGGCAAACTTTTGCCACTTGTCTTATCAATCGTCAGCTGCAGGTTAATCTTTAATTTTCATAATTTTTGGAGCTTCCCTTGCTTGAAGGCGAACCTATAATTACAACAATAATCGGGCACATGTGACGCAAAAGAGCTCAGGCGTCGTAAATTTCTTGATCACTCTGGGAGTAGGCTTACATGACTCGACCTCGGGTCATGCTCGATGTTTTAACCCAGATTGTAAGGAGAGCGGTAACAGTCGTTTAAAACGATGCGCGTGAGGGGCTAATTTTCGTGCCAGAGGGNCCAGAGATCAGGTTAGCCGCAGATAAGATAGCTGCGGCAGTTGAGGGGAAAGTCCTCCGGCGGGTTATGTTTTCGCAGCATAAATTGCGGCGTTTCGGNCCTCAACTGTCAGGCAAGGTCNTCTCAAAAATTGAGACGAGAGGNAAAGCTCTGCTGACGCACTTCGACAACGGAGTGAGTATATATAGCCATAACCAGCTTTATGGCNNNTGGAAAATAGCCCCAGCTGGCTCGATCCCCAAAACAAAACGNCANTTGAGNTTAGCATTGCATGCGCATGATCTGCAGTGCGCTCCTTTACAGTGCTTCTGATATCAGNGTGTGGCAAACCCNGTGTNTGAANAAACATCCCTTCCTAGCNAAGCTCGGNCCAGACATCTTGGACCCNAATGTAACCTATGGCTCTGTTGCAAGTCGCTTGTTAGCGAAACCATTCTTAAATCGTCCCCTGCATTCAATTTTGATGGATCAAGCATTTATGGCGGGCGTGGGCAATTACCTCAGAAGTGAAATTCTGTTTCAGGCGCGTTTGAGTCCCAAACTTAAACCCAAACAACTTAATACAGTAGCGATTGAGTCTTTAGCTCATGCTATTCTGGACATCAGTCGACGGAGCTATGAGTCGAAGGGGATCTCTCTTCCCCCGCGGATGAGGGTTGAAATTCAGAATAAGCAACCGGGTCGGGCAAGAAATCGCTTTTACGTCTTTGGAAGAGATGGGAAAAGCTGCTACTTATGTAATGACACCATTGGCCGACATGAGATGAGCGGTCGGAGGCTCTATTGGTGCGTTAATTGTCAGGGAGGGCGTAGCGGTGAATAATTCCGGCGAGCCAGGAGTGAAAGACCTTTGGTTTCTGCCACTTGGTGGTTGTGGGGAAATAGGAATGAACCTTAACCTTATTGGTCATGACAGCCAATGGTTGATGGTGGATTGTGGTGTAGGTTTCACACAATCGAACCATCCTGGCACTGATCCTCTAATTGAAATGCCTAAGACCAGTTTTATAGACCAGCGGAAAACATCGCTTATGGCGCTATTGGTGACCCATGCTCATGAGGATCACATCGGAGCGATCGGTAAACTCTGGCATCGATGGAAGTGTCCGCTGGTTGCGACTCCATTTGCTGCAGAGGTTATTAGGCGGCGCGCTCTCGGTCGCGGCGCCGCCGTTCCGGAACCTATAATTATCGCTTCACCAGGAAACGATAAAAGATTTGGAAGCTTTATTGTGAGATGGATACCCATGAATCACTCGACGCCAGAAACTTGCGCCTTGGAGATTGAAACAGCGGCGGGTAGGATATTTCATACCGCAGATTGGAAAATCGACAAAGCGCCTGTTGTGGGTCGCGAATTCAGTGCTGCTCGATACGAGTCTCTTGGTCTTCGAGGTGTCGATGCCATGATCTCGGATTCGACAAATGCTTTTGTTGACGGAGAGAGTCCCAGTGAAGGCGATGTTAGAGCCAATTTAATTGAGTTGATAAGATGTCTTGATGGTAGGGTAGTAGTGACTTGTTTTTCGAGCAATATAGCGCGATTAATAAGTCTTATTGACGCCGCTATTGCCTCCGAAAGGCGCATTTGTTTGGTGGGCAGGTCAGTCTCTATGATGGTGGAGTGCGCAAAATCGCTCAAGATGATCGATGCAGACCTGCAATTGGTTGATCAGCGGTACGTGGGTTACCTCCCTCAAAAAGAAGTCCTCGTCATCGCGACAGGAAGTCAAGGCGAGTCAGGTTCCGGCCTATCAAGACTGAGTATGGATACGCATAGACATATATCTCTTGAAAAGGGTGATACCGTCATATTTAGTTCGCGAACGATTCCCGGAAATGAAGGAGCAGTAAAAACCTTGCGGAGACGATTTGTCGAGAATGAGGTGACCGTCATACATGCGGAGGATTCGGGCCCCGCGCTGCACGCCACTGGACATGCTTGTAAGGCTGAACTTGAGGCTATGTACAGGCTGATTCGCCCACGAGTTGTAATTCCTGTTCATGGCGACAGTGGACGCTTAATTGAGAATGCCAGAATCGCTTCGAGCGTAGGAGTTACCAACACGCTGAATGGCGTGAATGGCGATCTATTCTCAATTTCGCCTGCCACTGGCGTTTCGAGGCGTTTTTGCGAAGTTGGACGGGTGCCCTTAGTGTAGGAGATCAGGAGCAAAGGTCATCAAATTCCAACCAATTTTAGGGAGCACCTGTATCAAACATATATCTCGGCATCTTTGCATGTATTCCTTGTACGGTATCAACAACTTGCGTCACAGTAAAATCTCCCGCAACGCTCATGAGAGAATAGGCGTCATTCTTTGAAAGGCCTCTGTGTTCAGTCAGGAGCTCCAGCATATCTTTAGAAGCATTTTTCATTGCCACATTTAAATCCTCGTCGAAACCATGCACTATCCAAAAATTTGGTGTTTGAAGTAACGGTGTCGGGAATGCGAAATCTTTTCTCAAGATGATTTGCATCGTTACATCGAGAGAGGCCTCGATTGCTGTTCCACTAATCTCGCCGTCGCCTTGAGAAACGTGAGGGTCCCCAATCGAAAATAGCCCTCCATCTACTTGTACAGGGTAGAACATGGTAGACCCTGCT